>CALKYK010000272.1 GCA_938003715.1 uncultured Gammaproteobacteria bacterium | reverse complement strand
TTGATGAGCTACCACTGGCCCGGCAACGTGCGCCAACTGGTCAATGCAACCCGCCGACTGACGGTCACGGCGCCGGGCAGCGTCATCACCGCCGTGGACATTCCGGAAGACCTCGGCGGGCGGTCCACGGACCGCGGCGCGCAGGATGAATGGACGCAAAGCCTGGCCGACTGGGCGGAAAAGGCACTGCTCGGCGACGACGGCAAGCCGCTTGTGCAGTCGGCCCTGCCGGAGTTCGCGAAAACGCTGATACGGGTCGCGCTGGCGAAAGCGCAGGGCCACCGCCAGGAAGCGGCGAAGCTGCTCGGCTGGGGACGCAACACGCTGACGCGCAAGATACGTTCGCTCGAACTCGACTGATCGCCCGCCCCGGCACGCGACCTATACCTGCAACGACCCGACCAATTCGCTGACCGAGCGCATTTCATGTCGCGCCAGGTACTCGGCGATGCCCTCGTTGATGGTCTTGCAGGCGAACGGGTCATAAAAGAGTGCCGTGCCGACGCCCACCGTCGTCGCGCCCGCGATCATGAATTCGATGGCGTCCCCGGCAGTGACGATACCGCCCTGGCCGATGATGGGAATGTTCTTTGGCCCGGCGACCTCGTAGACCTGGTGCACCTTCAGTAACGCGATCGGCTTGATGGCGGGACCGGACAGTCCGCCGCGCACGTTGCCGATGACAGGGCGGCGCGTCTCGACGTCGATCGCCATGCCCATGATCGTGTTGATCACGGCGAGCCCGTCAGCGCCGGCTTCGATACAGAGCCGCGCATTCTCGGCGATGTCGGCCTGGTTCGGCGACAGTTTCGCGATGATGGGTTTCGACGTGTTCGCCCGGCACGCAGCAACTACCTTGGCGGACATCTCAGGGTAGTTACCGAAAGAGACGCCGCCTTCCTTGATATTCGGGCACGAGATGTTGATCTCGATCGCGTCGATCGGGGAGTCGTCGAAGCGCCTGGTGACGAATTCGTACTCGTCGATCGTAGAGCCGCATACGTTGGCGATGAAGCGCGTCTCCGTGAAGTCGAGGGAAGGCAGGATTTCGTCGACGACCTTGTCGACACCGGGGTTCTGCAGGCCGATTGCATTCAGCATACCCATCGGCGTTTCGCAGACGCGGTGCGGCGTATTACCGAGACGCGGTTCGCCGGTGGTGCCTTTCAGCACCACGGCGCCGACGTCGCGGTTCGAGAATCCCTCGATGCGCGTGTATTCCTCGCCGAAGCCGACGCAGCCGGACAACAGCACGATCGGCGAGTTCAGCGTCAGGCCGCAAAACTCGGTGCGCAGCGGGGCGGGCGGAGTGTCGAAAGCTACTGCCATGATCTGTCGGGTGCCGGGCCGCGGCGATGATACACGCGATGTCGTGCCGCGGCACGACGGCTGGGGCACAATCGGCGGCCATGTTCCGCGTCATCCTCTACCAGCCGGAAATTCCGCCGAACACGGGCAATATCATACGCCTTTGCGCCAATACCGGCGCCGAGCTGCACCTTGTGGAGCCGCTGGGGTTCGAGCTCGACGAGCCGCGCCTGAAGCGCGCCGGGCTGGACTACCGCGAATTCGCCGACGTGGCGACGCACCCGGCTCTCGACGTCTGCCTCGACTCGCTCGGCCGGCCGCGCGTATTTGCCCTGAGTACACGCAATGCCACCCGCTATACAGACGTGCAGTACCGCGAAGGCGATGCGTTCCTGTTCGGACCGGAAACCCGCGGCCTCCCGCAATCGGTGCTGGATTCGCTGCCCGACGAACAGCGACTGCGCCTGCCGATGCGCGAGGGTAACCGCAGCCTTAACCTGTCGAACTCGGTAGCCGTGGTAGTGTTCGAGGCCTGGCGGCAGTGCGGCTTTGCCGGCGGTCGCTGACCAGGACAGTCATCGGACCTTGATCTTCGAATACCGACCAAACGGGTGACCATCATGAAGTTTCGACACCTGTCAGCGATTTTCTCGGTCATCGGTGCAGGCTTCCTGCTTTGGGGGCTTTACGAGTACGACAGGACTTCCGCTTTCCTCGACGTCGCGGTGTCAGTGCCGGGCGAGGTGACGAGGATGCGAGAAATCGGAGGCTCGGACGGCCCGACTTATCGACCCGTCATTCGCTACACGGACCACGCAGGCAAACAACGCGATTACGAACCCGGTTTCTCAACGAGTCCGCCCGCGTATTTCGAAGGCGAAAAGCTGGAGCTTTTGTACGACCCGACCGATCCCCGGTTTCCGCTGACCGTCAGGATCAACGACGGCCTCGGTCTCTGGTTCAGGGCCGCCGGGCTTGCCGGTCTCGGTATCTTTTTCCTGATCGTTGTCGCGGTTACCGGATATATCTACCGGAAAGGCGGCGTGGTCACTTTCGGCAAGCAGCCGGAGTCGCCGAGGGACGGCTACGACTTCTAGAAGAACAGGCTAACCGACCTACGCGGTCGGCTATTCGGGTTTCAGGGCCCTGCCCATCAGCGCGCCGACCGCCTCGCGCGGTGGCACACCTTCGTAAAGAATACGGTAGATCTGCTGGCTGATCGGCATTTCGACGTGCAGTGAATCGGCGACCCGCTTGACCGCTTCGGCGGCGAGCACGCCCTCCACCACCTGCTTGATCTCGCGCTGCGCCTCGTCGATGCTTTTTCCCTTCGCAAGCGCGAGCCCCATGCGGCGATTGCGCGACAGGTCGTCGGTACAGGTGAGCACCAGGTCGCCCATGCCGGCGAGCCCCATGAACGTGTCCTGCTGCGCGCCGAGCGCGACGCCGAGTCGTGTCATCTCCACCAGTCCGCGATTGATCAGGGCAATGCGCGTGTTGGCGCCGAAACCCAGGCCGTCAGAAATGCCCGCGCCGATCGCGAGCACGTTCTTCACCGCGCCGCCCACCTCGACGCCGATGACGTCATCGGAAGTGTAGGCGCGAAAGTTTTCGCCGGACAAAGTCTCCGCGAGCTCGGACGCGAACGACGGATCGTTCGACGCAATCGTCATCGCGGTCGGCAGGCCGATGCCGACCTCTTTTGCGAACGTAGGCCCGGAAAGCACAGCCATGGGTCGCTCGGAGCCGAGAATCTCGGTGGCCACCTGGTGCGGCAGCTTGCCGCTTTCGAGTTCGAAGCCTTTCGTCGCCCAGCAGACACGGGCGTCGGCGTCGAGAAGCGGGGCAACCTGCGTCAGTGTTTCGCGCAGCGCATGGCTCGGCACCGAGACCAGCACGTCGCGCACGCCGGCAACACACTTGTCGAGATCCGCTTCGACCAGTACGTTGTCCGGGAACGGCGCATCGGGCAGGTAGCGCTCGTTGATGCGTGCCGCCTGCATCGCGGCCAGCTGCTCTGCGTCGCGTCCCCAGAGGCGAACCTCCCGTCCGCTCCGGGCGAACTGCAGCGCCAGCGCGGTACCCCAGGAGCCCGCCCCGAGTACCGCGATCGGCTGTTGCGCCGTGGTCACGGCGGCGTCGGGCTAGGCCGAACCGCCGTTGGAACCGCCCTCGCCGCTGCCTGCCTCCGCAGCCGCGCGCGCCTGTGCCTGCGCCATGCCCTGCGCGTACAGCGCATCGAAGTTGATCGGCTGCAGGATGAACTCCGGGAAACCGCCGCGCGACACGATCGACGCTATGGCCTCGCGCGCGTAGGGGAAAAGTATATTCGGGCAAAAGCTGCCGACCAGCGCCTTGAACTCGTCCTGCGTGTAGCCGGAGATGTGAAAGAGCCCCGCCTGGTGCAGTTCCACGAGGAATACGGTCTTGTCGTCTTCCTTGGCCTCGACGGTAATCGTCAGCACGACTTCGTGACTGTTTTCCGCCCCCGAGGTATGCGCGCTGCGAAGGTTCAGGTCCGTCTTCGGCGACCACTCGCGCTGCGTGAAAATCTGCGGCGAATGCGGCGACTCGAAGGAGAAGTCCTTGACGTAGATCTTCTGGATTGCGAGCTGCTTTTCCGGCGCCTTTTGTTCGTTTTCTGCCATGTCTTAGTCCTGTCCGTTTTGCGTTTTCGATTCCACTTCGTCCGATCCCAGCAAGCGATCCAGTTCCCCGGCGCGATCGAGTTCGTAGAGTTCCTCGAAGCCACCGATCGCCTCCCCGTCAATGAAGATCTGAGGCACGGTGCGTCGCCCGGAGCGCTCTTCCATCTCTGCCCGGAGCGACGCGTCACGGGATACCGTGATGTCCTCGAAGTCCAGATTCTTCTTCTTCAACAGCATGCGCGCCGCCAGGCAGTAGGAGCAGGTCTCGGTGCCGTACAACTGGATCCGCTGCGCGCCCGCCATCGTCAGTCTTTCTTACCGCCCCTGGTTTTCTTGCCAGTGACCAGCGGCAGGTTCGCCTGCGTCCAGGCGGTGATGCCGCCTTTCAGCGAATAGACGCTTTCGATGCCCGCCTTGCGCAGCCGGTCGACCACTCTCGACGACGTGATGCCGGCGTCACACACGGCAAGAATCGGTTTCGACTTCCACTTGTCGATCTTGTCCTGGTGCGCATCCAGCTGGTCGTTCGGAATGTTTTTCGCATTCACGATGTGGCCGCGCGAGAACGCCTCCGGGCTGCGCAGGTCGATGACGACGGCGTCGTTGTTGATCAGCCCGACCGCCGCCTGCGGCTCGACGCTGGTGACGCCTTGCGCCTTGCGCCTGAGTTCCGTGAAGACCACGAGGAAAAAACTGAACAGGAGCGCGGAGACGAGAATCGGGTGGTTGGAGGCGAATTCCAGGAATCTGTCCATGCCGGGTTTCGGGATCGTTGCCCGGTTTTCCGCGGGCGAAAGCCAAAGGCGGCAAGTATAGCAGCGCCCGCACCGCGCTGGTGCACCCCGCGGCAATGCAAATTACACTTGCCGTCCATGACGCACCGGTTCCTCGCTGTCGCCACCGCCGCGGCGCTTCTTGCCGCGCTTCCTGCACGCGCCCAGGACACCGACCTGACGCAGATCAAGGAACAGGAGCTGCAGGTGGTCCGCGAACGCATCAGCGAACTCAAGCAGAGCATGGACCGGCGCGCCGCCGACAGGGACCGCATCACCGGTGAGCTGCAGGCTGCCGAGGTCAGGATTGCCGAAACCCGGATCGAGATACGGGACCTCGAGCGCCAGCGCGATTTCAGCGAAAGGCAGAAGATCGAGATCGAGGGCAAGCTCGCCGCGGAGCGCGAGAACCTGGAACGCGAGACAGCGGAACTCGCGACACAGGTGCGGGCGGCGTACACGAGCGGCAACCAGGAACGGATGCGCCTGTTCCTGAACCAGCGTGACCCGGCGATGCTCGGCCGGCTGATGACCTGGCACCGGTACCTGAGCCGCTATCGTGGCGCGAACCTCGATGCGGTCAATGCCTCGATCGGCAACCTGGCCGAACTGCGCGAGCAGGCGGCGCGCGAGGAGGCGCGCATCGCGGCGCTGGCGCGCGCCCGCTATGCCGAACTCACGGAGCTGGATGCGGCACAGGCCAAGCGTCAGGAACTGCTGGCATCGCTGGCCAGGAAAATCGACGAGGAAGGTTCCGAGATCGAGCGGCTGGCAGCGGAAGAAGAGGATCTGAAGCGCCTCATCGCGGAACTCACCAGCATACTTTCCGACTACCCGATCACGTCGGAAGACCCGTTCAGCGCGCTGAAGGGCGCACTGACCTGGCCCGTTGCCGGCGCGCTTCTGCACGACTTCGGCCAGCCGCGTGCGGACGGGCGCCTGAAGTGGAACGGTGTCGTGCTCGCCGCGCCGCGAGGCAAGGACGTGCGGGCGATCTACCACGGGCGGGTCATCTTCGCCGACTGGCTGGCGGGCATGGGCCTGCTCGTCATCGTCGATCACGGCGAGGGATACATGACGCTGTACGGCTACAACGAGACCGTGTTGAAGGAGGCCGGCGACTGGGTCGCACCCGGTGACGTGATCGCCACTGTCGGCGACAGCGGCGGCCGGCCGCAAACGGGGCTGTACTTCGAGATCCGGCAGGGCACGCGGCCGCTGAATCCGCGCACCTGGGTCAGCCGGCAGCCGCAGCCGCGCTGAACGCCGCGTCGTGTTGTGCGCCGCGTCGCGTTTCACAAAACGGGAACCGCCATCGGAACTGGCCTGCGGGCTGTGATATCGTCATCCGACCGCCGCCCGAGAGAGGCCGGCTGGCGGGCTCTGGAGCATTTATGTCCCTGAAAACCCGGGGAATCCTGGTACTGGTCATCGGCACGATCCTGGGCGTCAGCCTGTCGCTTCTGGGCGGCGTGCTGGAGCGCCGGCACCTCGCCGCCGACAGCCACGAACAGTCGGTCGCGCAGGCCGAGCTGCTTGCCGAGGTGATGGAGCGCGTCAAGCGTGAGTACGTCGAGCCGGTCAATGACGCCGAACTCCTGGACAACGCGATCCGCGGCATGGTCGGCGATCTCGACCGGCATTCCGCGTTTCTTGACGCCAACGAGTACAAGGACATCCGTATCTCGACGAGCGGCGCCTACTCCGGCGTCGGTCTCGAGGTGAGCACGGCGAATGGCGCGATTGTCGTCGTGTCGCCTATCGACGGAACCCCCGCCCAGCGCGCCGGCATCGAAACCGGCGACATCATCGTCGCGATCGACGGCGTATCGGTCGAGGAGGACGGGCTCGACGAAACGATCGAGCGCATGCGCGGACGCGCCGGCTCGACGGTCACGATCGAGGTGATCCGCGACGGCTTCGACGATCCGCTGAGTTTCGACCTGACGCGGCAGAACATCCAGGTTGCGAGCGTGCGCCACGAGCTGCTGGACGGCTCGATCGGCTATCTCCGGCTTTCGCAGTTCAACGAGACCACCGCCGACGAGGTAAGCCGCGCCATCGACGAGATGACCGACAGCGCGCAGTCGGCGAGTGGCAACATGTTGACCGGCCTGATCATCGACCTGCGCAACAACCCCGGCGGCATGCTCGATTCCGCCGTGGACATTTCCGACCTGTTCCTGGACCGGGGCGTCATCGTGTCGGCAGTCGGCCGCACACCCGAATCCCGCTTCACACGCAACGCGCACCGCGGCGACATTCTCGACGGCGCCGCGATCGCCGTGCTGGTCAACCGCGGCTCTGCCTCGGCTTCGGAAATCGTCGCCGGCGCGCTGCAGGACCATCATCGCGCGACCGTCATCGGCACCCGCACGTTCGGCAAGGGCCTGGTGCAGACGGTGATGCCGCTGTCGCAGGGACGCGCCATCAAGCTGACGACCTCGCGCTATTTCACTCCGTCCGGTGAATCGATCAACGACACCGGCGTGACCCCGGACATCGTCGTGGAGGGCTCCCGCTATCACCCGGACCAGAGCCTGTCCGCCAGCCTCGATCGCGAGGGCGACCAGCAGCTCGTCGAGGCGCTTCGCTTCCTGCGCGGCTACATGCATTCCCGGGCCGACGACTGACGGCGGGATGTTCCCGGCAAGGGCACGAATACTCGGCACGATTTACGCGCTGATCGCGGGCGTTGCGACGGCCGGCGAGACGCCGCGTATCGCCATCGTCCTCGACGACCTCGGGTCCGACTTTGCCGCGGGCCAGCGCGCGATCGCGCTGCCCGGACCCGTGGCATGCGCGATCCTGCCCGGCACGCCGCGCGGCCGTGCACTCGCCGAGTTCGCGCACGCGAACGACAAGGAAGTGCTGCTGCACCTGCCGCTGCAGGCGGTCAGAGACGAAGTCGCCGCACCCGGAAGCCTTGTCCTCGAT
>CALKYK010000271.1 GCA_938003715.1 uncultured Gammaproteobacteria bacterium | reverse complement strand
CGGTCGAGCACCACGAGCAAGCGCTTGCCGCGGACGGCATCCGGATCGTGCCGCAGGGCCTGCCTTACGAACTGTAAAGCCGCCCGCTCACGCCTCCGCTTCGGGCCGCATGTGCGGGAACAGGAGCACGTCGCGAATCGACGGCGCGTCGGTGAACAGCATCACCAGCCGGTCGATGCCGAGACCCAGGCCGGCGGTCGGCGGCAGGCCGTACTCGAGGGCGCGAATGTAGTCGGCGTCGTAGACCATCGCCTCGTCGTCACCGGCGCTCCTGTTTGCCGCCTGCGCGCGGAAACGTTCCTCCTGGTCTTCCGGGTCGTTGAGTTCCGAAAACCCGTTTGCAATTTCGCGCCCGCCGATGAACAGCTCGAAGCGATCCGTGACGAACGGGTCTTCGTCGTTGCGGCGTGACAGTGGCGACACCTCGGTCGGATAGCGTGTGATAAAGGTCGGCTCGCGCAGCCGCTCCTCGCAGGTCTTTTCGAAGATTTCGATTTGCAGCTTGCCGGGCCCGTGGTTGTCCTCGACCTTGACGCCGAGACCGGCGGCGACGCCCGCAAGGTAATCGCGATCGCGGATCTTCGACACCTCGAGGTCGGGATTGAACTGCGCGATGACCTCCTCCACCGACAGCCGCGCGAACGGCTTGCCGAGATCGTACGTCTCGCCCTGGTAGCTGATCGCGGTCGTACCGAGTACCGACTCGGACATGCCCTTCAGCATCGCCTCGATCATCACGATCAGGTCCTCGTAGTCGGCGTAGGCGCGATACAACTCGAGCATCGTGAATTCGGGGTTGTGCTGCGTCGAGATGCCTTCGTTGCGGAAGTTGCGGTTGATCTCGTAGACGCGCTCGAAGCCGCCGACGGTCAGCCGCTTGAGGTTCAGCTCCGGCGCGACGCGCAGGTAGAGGTCCATGTCCAGCACGTTGTGATGGGTCGTGAACGGACGGGCAATCGCGCCCCCGGGCGTCGTCTGCATCATCGGCGTCTCGACCTCCAGGTAGTCCTGCGCATCGAGGAACGCCCGAATGTAGGCGACGATGCGTGCGCGGGTCACGAACACCGCGCGGCTCGATTCGTTCATGATCAGGTCGAGATAGCGACGCCGGTAGCGCAGCTCCTGGTCCTGCAGACCGTGAAACTTTTCCGGCAGCGGCCGCAGCGACTTCGTCAGCAGCCGCACCTCGTCCGCCATCACGGTGAGCTCGCCCGTCTGGGTGCGAAACAGCGTGCCCGCCGCGCCGACGATGTCGCCGACGTCCCACTTCTTGAAAGCCTGGTACACGCCGTCGGGCAGCCGGTCACGCTCGAGTCGCACCTGTATCTGGCCGGTGCGATCCTGCAGCTTGATGAAGCTCGCCTTGCCCATCACCCGTTTC
>CALKYK010000270.1 GCA_938003715.1 uncultured Gammaproteobacteria bacterium | reverse complement strand
GAAAGCCTGCCGTTCGGGCGCAACGTCGACGACACGCTGGCATTGATTCGCGAACGGATCCCGCTCTTTACGGACGTCAATGGCCTGGTGCTGCGCGAGCTGGTACTGGCCAGTGAGCTGTCCACGCCGGCGGCCGGCGACGTGATCTTTCGCAAGAACGACTACACGAACACGTTCATCACCATCGTCGAAGGCGAGGTCGAGGTGGAAGGCGGCGACGGCAAGACGGTCACGCTGGGACAGGGGAAGTTCTTCGGCGAGATGAGCCTCCTGTCCGGGCGCCGACGCGCTGCGACGGTCCGGGCGGCCTCGTCGTGCGTGCTGCTCGAGTCGCCGCGCCGCGAGATCGTCAAGCTGATGAACAGCTACGAGCAGGTGCGCCGCTTCATCGACCAGTACTTCATCATTCGCACTCTGCGCGCAAGCCTCGTCCCCGACGCACCGTTCGAGGAGCTCGCCGACGTGGCGAAAACTGCGGCGCTGCGCTCGTACAAGGCAAACGAGGTGTTGTTCAATGAAGGCGATCCGGCCGACGGACTGCACCTGATCCGGAACGGTTCGGTGTCGGTGTCGAAACGCATCGGCGGCCGCGACATCGTCACCTCCTACGTGGCTGCCGGCAACTACATCGGCGAAATGGGTCTCGTCGGGCAGACGACTCGCTCGGCAACGGTGCGGGCGACGGTCGCTACGGAGTCTATATTCCTCGAAGCGCAGGTATTCATGCAGATGCTGGAGCGCAATGCGGGGCTGCGCGAACGTGTCCAGGACAAGGTTCGCGAGCGCCTGAGCCAGAACCTGCGCATGGAGTCGCAGCCGGAAGCCGGCGACCTGATCTCGTTCCTGATGCAGCAGGGTCTCGGCGAGGCGACCGACGTATTGCTCATCGACGAGGCGAGGTGCATCGGCTGCGACAACTGCGAGAAGGCCTGCGCGGAAACGCACGGCGGCACGTCCAGGCTCGACCGTGCCGCCGGACCTTCCTATGCGCAGGTGCACGTGCCGACGTCGTGCCGGCACTGCGAGGATCCGCATTGCATGAAGGACTGCCCGCCCGACGCCATTCGCCGCGCGCCGAACGGCGAGGTCTTCATCCAGGACAGCTGCATCGGCTGCGGCAACTGCGTGCAGAACTGCCCGTACGGCGTGATCCAGATGGCGAGCGCCAAAGAGGATGCGCCGAACCTTTTTGCCTGGTTGCTGACCGGCAGCGGGCCGGCGCCGGGCGCGCGGCGGCCGCTCGATGCATCGAGTATGGAAAAGAAAGCCGTCAAGTGCGACATGTGCAAGGACCTGTCGGGCGGACCGGCCTGCGTGCGCGCCTGTCCGACCGGCGCCGCGCTGCGCATGAGCCCGGATGAGTTCGTCAACCTGACGCGGCGGGCGGTCTGACGTGCACGAATCGTTTCTCGCCTACCGCGGCCGGCGCTACCTGTGGCTCGCGCTCGGCGTCTCGGCAGCCTCGATCGCGCTGTACTGGTTTCACGATCCGCAGGAACCGCCGAACGGCGGCACCGTGCTCGGCTACACGCTCGGTACGGTGGCCGCGCTGCTCGTCGGCTGGCTCGCGTGGTTCGGCATTCGTAAACGGCGCTACGCGTCGACGTTCGGCACCGTGCGCGGCTGGCTGTCGGCGCACGTGTACCTGGGCGTTGCGGTACTGGTCGTCGCGCTGCTGCACGCCGGCTTCCAGTTCGGTTTCAACGTGCACACGCTGGCGCTGGTGCTGCTCGCGCTGGTCGTGGTGAGCGGGCTGTACGGCGTCTTCATCTACACGAAGTACCCGGCCCGGCTCAGCGACAACCGCGGCGGCGTGAATCGCGCCGAGCTGGTCAACCAGCTGAACGACATCGACGCCCGCAGCCGTCGCGTGGCGCTGAAGCTCGGCGACGAGTTCGAGGAGTTCATCAGCAGCGGCATCAGCCGGACGCAGCTCGGCAGCACCATCGCGGGGCGCCTGAAGGGGCTCGACGAGTCGCAGGTGCTGGTGCGGCGGCAGGGCGGCGTCAAGGCGGTGTCGAACGTCGGCCAGGAAGCGGCGCTCGACTGGCTGGCCGAGCAGCAATCGCGATGCAGCGATCCGGCCCGCGCGGCGCTGATCGGAGAGTTGTCGGCACTGACGCGCAACAAGCGCAAGCTCGTCAAGCAGCTCACCGAGGATGCGCGCCTGCAGGCGCTTCTGGAAATCTGGCTGTACGTGCACGTGCCGCTGACCGCGGGACTCATCGTCGCGCTCGTCGTGCACGTCGTGTCGGTATTCATGTACTGGTGAGCGCATGCGCACGCTGATCCGTTTTATCACGAAGAATGCGGCCGGGGGCACCGAGACGAACGACCGCGTCGTGGAAACCGATGTCATCACGATCGGCCGCGCCACCGACCAGCTGCTGCACCTGAAGGACCGACGCGCGCGGCTGCAGCACGCCGAGATAAAGCGCGTCAACGGTGACGTGCACATCACCACCCAGGCGCTCGCCGGCGTTACCGTGAATGGTCGCTCGCAACGCGACGCGCGCCTCGCGGTCGGCGACGTGATCGAGGTCGGCGCGAACATCCTGCGCGTGATCGAACCGGAGGGCGGTGCGGATTTCGCGATCACGTTCGAGCTGTCGCCGGACGCCCGTGTCGAGGACCTGGCCAGCGAATGGAGCCGGCCCGCGACGTCGCTCCTGGGCTTCAGCAAGCGCCAGCTTTCCTGGTTCGCGGTCGGTGCCGTCGCCCTGTTCGCGTTCGTGCTGCCGATGCTGTCGATCGTGCACGACGGTACCGCATCGGTCATGCGCGCCTCATCGCTGCTGCCGGACGACGGGCTGTGGCTCGCCGGCCCGGTGCACAGCGCGCATTCCTCGACCGCGACGGAGTGCGGGAATTGCCACGTCACGCTCTTCGAGCGCGTGCCGGACAGCGCCTGCCTGAACTGCCACGCCGCCGCGCGTCACGTCGAGGCGGATTCCCCGCACGCGGTGCTTGGCACCGAGCGCTGCGCGAGCTGTCACCTCGAACACAACGAGCCGCCGCAGCTCGTCAAGCGCCACCAGGGGCTGTGTGCCGACTGCCACGCGGACCTCCCCGACGATGTCGGCCTCGACAGCGCCACCGATTTCCTCGATGCGCACCCGGAATTTCGCGCCACGTTGCTGCAGCCGCTTGGCGACGAATGGCAGGTCACGCGGGTGCCGCTCGCAAATGCTGCGAATGCCGACCGCTCCAACCTGAAGTTCGATCACGCGGTGCATCTCGACCCGGCCGGCATCATCACGCCGGAAGGGCGCCGCGTGGTCGAGTGCGCGGAATGCCACGTGCCGGAAACCGGCGGCGCTGGCATGCAGCCGGTGCAGATGGATCGCCACTGCAGCGGCTGTCACACGCTGTCGTTCGACCCGGACGACCCGACGCGCAGCGTGCCGCACGGCGATCCCCCGGCGGTCGTTCAGGTGCTTGTCGAGTACTATAGCGCGCGGCTGCTCGGCGATGACCCGGACGCGCCGGCGCAGAGATTGCGCCGGCCGGGGCAGAGCCTGACCCGCGCCGATCGCGATCGCGCCGCCGCCGAGGCGAGGGTGCAGGCGCTTGCGGTCGCCGAGGACCTGTTCGAACGACAGGCCTGCGCCAACTGCCACGAGGTCACGCGCAGTGCCGACGGTGAAGTGCCGTGGCGCGTGCAGCCTGTACGCCTGACACAGACGTTCTTCCCGCACGCGAACTTCTCGCACGCCGCACACGACACCGAGGTCACGAGCTGCGACGGATGCCACGACGCCAGCACATCCACGTCTGCAGGCGACGTGCTGATTCCCGGTATTGGCAGTTGCCGCGACTGCCACGGCAGCGGTGTGGCGCGGCGCAACTCACGCTCGCAGATCCCGAGCACCTGCATCATGTGCCACAGCTTCCATTTCGACGCGAAAGGCACGCCGTGAAATCCGTCGCGCTCGTTTTTGCCGCACTCGTCCTCACGGCCTGCGGCGGCGGTTCGCGCGCGCCCGTTACAGGCGTCGATCCGGCCACGCCTGCGGCGGGCTGCGACGGCAGCTGCGCCGATACGCCGACGTCGCTGTCCGTCGCTGCTGTCGAGGGCGTGATCGCAAGAGCGGTTGCCGAGGCGCAGGCGCGCAATGTCGCGGCAACGATCGCGGTCGTCGATCGGGTTGGCAACGTGCTCGGCGTGTTCCGCATGAACGGCGCGGCAACGGCCATCACTGTGCGCTCGCCCGGGGCCGCCGTCGACGGCGGGCTCGAGGGCGTCGACGTGATTCCGGACACGATGGCGGCGATCGCGAAAGCGATCACCGGTGCGTACCTGTCGACCGAGGGCAATGCGTTTTCCACCCGAACCGCGAGCCAGATCGTGCAGGCGCATTTCAACCCGGGCGACAACCTGCAGCCGGCCGGGCCGCTGTTCGGCGTCCAGTTCAGCCAGCTGCCGTGCTCCGACCTGATGGCGCGATTCGCCGGTGCACCGGGCGCCGGACCGCAGCGTTCGCCGCTGGGCCTTGCCGCCGATCCCGGCGGCTTCCCGCTGTACAGCAACGGGACCCCGGTCGGGGGCGTCGGCGTGATCAGTGATGCACGGTATTCCTTCGACGACGTGATCACTGACATCGACAGCGACGATGACGAGGCGATCGCAGTTGCGGCGACGATCGGGCTGGCCGCGCCGGCGGAGCGACGCGGCGACGTCATATCCGTCGACGGTCGCACGCTGCGCTTCAGCGATGCGACCGCAGACGAGTTGTTCGCGGATCCGAACGTCGCGCCGTCGTTCGCCAGCATCGACAACGTCGCCGGCGCGCTCGTCGCGGTACCCGGCTATTCGAGCGCGGCGATCGTGGCCGGCACGGCGTTTGGCCAGCCGGGGTCCGGCATCCGTCCCGACGCGCTCGACTACGCCGGCCTCGATGCGTTCGTGCTGGTCGACAACGCAAACGCCGAGCGCTTCCGGCCGCAGGCCGGCACCGACGGTGTAGACGCGTTGAGCGCTGGCGAGGTACGGGAAATTCTTGCAGCGGCGCTTGCCGTGGCGAATCGCTCACGTGCGCAGATCCGCCGGCCGCTCGGCTCGGCCGCACGGGTGACGATTTCCGTTGTCGATTCGAACGGCGTCGTGCTCGGCATCGTGCGCGGCCGCGACGCGCCGGTGTTCGGCATCGACGTCTCGCTGCAGAAAGCGCGGACGACGGCGTTCTTTTCCTCGCCAGCGGCGGCGGCATCGCTCGCCGGCGTGCCGGACGCAACCTATCTCGACGGCGGACTGGTCGTGAAGAGGAAGGAGTCGCTCGCGCAGTACGTTGCCGACGCACAGAGCTTCCTCGGCCTGCCAAACGCACTGAGCGATGGCGCCATCGCGTTTTCGGATCGCGCCGGCGGCAACCTGTCGCGCCCGTTCTACCCGGACGGCGTCACCGGCAACCCGCCCGGACCGTTCAGCAAACCGGCCGGCGAATGGAGCCCGTTCTCGACCGGCCTGCAGCTTGACCTCGTCTACAACGCCCTCGTGCAGCACACAGGCTTCGTGCTGAACCTCGTGCCCGACGTGCCGGCAAACTGCACCGGCGTCGACGGTTTCGACAACGGTTTCGCGGTAGTCAACGCGATCGGTGCGCTGGCCAACGGCACGCAGATATTTCCGGGCAGCGTGCCGATCTATCGCGGCTCGACCCTTGTTGGCGGCATCGGCGTGTCGGGCGACGGCGGCGACCAGGACGACATGATCGCTTTTTTGCGCGTGCACGAGGCG
>CALKYK010000269.1 GCA_938003715.1 uncultured Gammaproteobacteria bacterium | reverse complement strand
AATCCAGACGCTGCCGGACCTCGGCGACCTTGTCGGTGTCCTTGTCCACCGCGAACAGGTGCGGCGTGCCGTCGCTGACGTTGCCGGCATAGATCAGGAGCGTTGGCGTCACGGTCATCTGCGCGACCCGCAGGCCGTAGCCGGTATTCGGAATATCGAGGCCCTGCAGCTCCGGATGCTCCCGCACGCTGTCCGGCGTCTCGCCGACCGGAATCCACCACAAGTGTTCGCCGGTGTTCATGTCGATCGCAGTGATGCGGCTGTACGGTGGCTTGAACATGTTGAGGCCGTCCGGACCACGCACGCCGAATCCGGAGAGCACCGCATACTGCGCGATCGTCGTGCCGGTCGGCGCCTCGATGATCGCGTCGCGTTCCTCGCCCGGCGCGATGATGCGCGTGGTGCAGTGCTTGCGCGATGTGACGTAAAGGACACCGGTCGTCGGGTCTGCAGCGGCCGGGCCGTCGATATTGACGCCGCCGATGTCGCCCGGGCACCAGAGCGAACCGATCTTGCCCATGTCGTTGTCGCGGTGCAGCGGCGGCTGGAAAAGCGGCCCGATCTCGTAGTCGTCCAGGATCTCGATCATTTGCGCGCGGAGTTCCGGCGTGAAGTCGATCAGGTCGTCATGGGTCAGGCCCTGCTGGTCGTACGGCGCCGGCCTGGTCGGAAACGGCTGCGTTTCGGAAAGCTTCTCGCCGGGAATTTTCGACGCGGGTACCGGCCGCTCCTCGATTGGCCAGATCGGCTCGCCGGTGACCCGGTTGAACGTGTAGGCGAACGACTGCTTCGTGACCTGAACGACGATCGGCACGGTCTCGCCGTCCATCTCGACGTCGAGCAGCACCGGTGCGGTCGGTGTGTCGTAGTTCCAGATGTCGTGGTGTACGAGCTGGAAGTGCCAGGCACGTTCACCCGTCTCGACGTCGAGCGCGATCAGGCTGGTGCTGAACAGGTTGTCGCCGGGCCGGAAACCGCCGTAGAAATCCAGCGTCGCGCCGTTGGTCGGTATATAGACGAGACCACGCTCCTGGTCGGCCGACAGCGGCGCCCATGACGAGATGTCGCCCGTCCACTGCCAGGCATCGTTTTCCCAGGTTTCGTGCCCGAACTCGCCCGGTCCTGGCAGCACGTTGAACTTCCACAGGAACTCGCCGGTTTTGGCGTCGTAGCCGAGTATGTCGCCGGGAATGTTCTCGATGCGCGACTGGTTGTAGCCCTGCTCGGCCGAGTTGCCGACAACGACGACGCCGTTGACGACGATCGGCGGCGACGAAGACGTGATGTAACCCTTCTCGAGCGGAATGCCGTCGTAAGGATCGTATTCGTGACCGAGATCGGCGAGCAGGTCCACGACGCCGGTGTCCGGGAATCCGTCGACCGGCACTTTCTTGCCGAAACCCGGAAGCGGGCGGCCGGTTTCCGCGTCGAGCGCGGTCAGGAAAAACGCCGGCGATATGATGTAGACAACGCCGCGCCCGTCGACCTCGGCATAAGCGACGCCCTTGCCGTAGTCCTTGCGCATCGAATATTCCCAGCGTGCCGTGTTCGGTTCGCGGTACGACCAGATCGTTTCGCCACTGCCGGCGTCGATCGCGACGACGTGACGGCGCGGGCCGGCAACCGTGTACAGCACGCCGTCGACGTAGCTGGGCGTCGACCGCCCGCTGGCCGCGTTGAAGCTCGCGCCGTCCCAGACCCAGGCCTCTTCGAGGTCTTCGAAATTGTCCGCGTCGATGAGGTCGGCCGGCGAGTAGCGCGTGTGCGCGGAATCGCCCCCGAGGTATTGCCACTGTCCGCCCGCTGTGCCCGGCGCGTCGGCGAAAGCCGGCACGCTTATTACGGCAGCGCATATGCCGAGACCTGCCAGAAATTGCGTGCAGCGGGCCGGTCGATGGCCCTTCGGAACGGATCGCATGCTTTTGTCTCCCCCGGAGTCTTGTCTCGGCACCGTGTGTGCGGCCGGTTCTGCAGCGGCCTGACGTGCGGGAACGAGCATACCGTAGCGCCGACAGCAGGAAAACAGCCCAGCCTCAATCGGGCCCCTGTCCAACTGCTCGATGTAAGTAGTTGAAAGAAAGGCAGAATGACATTCGCCGGTGCTATGCTTGAGAGAAACGCCTGCACCAGGTGACGGGCATGCATAACGAGTTGTTGGATGGATTCCTGCTGCTGGACAGCAGAGTAGAACCGCTGACCGGACAGGTTACGCGCGGGGATTCTTCCGTACACCTGCCGCCGAAAGCGATCGAGGTGCTCCTGTTCCTCGCCAAATCGCCACGTACGCTCGTGTCTCGCGCCGATATCCTGGGCAAGGTGTGGGGCGACGAGAATGCAAGCCAGGTTTCGCTGAATCATGCGATCAGCGAAATTCGTCACGCACTCGGTGACGACCTGTCCAACCCGACGTTCCTCCAGACAGTGCCGCGCCGCGGTTATCGGCTGCTCGTCGAGCCCGTGCTGCTGTCCGCGCGACCCGAAGCCAAAACCGAACCCCGGGCTGCCATCGACGACGATCCGAATTTCTGGAACGAACTCTTCAATCGCGGCGTCGTGCAGGCGGGCGTGGCGTACCTGGTCGTCGGCTGGGTGCTGATCCAGGTCGCGGAAGTCACGTTTGAACGAATCGGACTGCCGACATCGATGGCAACGCTGGTCATCTTCGCCGTCATCGGGGGGTTCCCGATCGTACTGGTTCTCGCGTGGTTTCTCGAATTCGCGGAGGGAAAAATCACGCTCGATCGGGGCGGGCGCTCACGAAGCCTCTTTGCAACGCTCGATCGCAATTACGTGGCAATCGTCGCCGCGTACGCATTCGCGTTCACAGGCGCGGCCGTATACGAGGTCACGATAGGCTTTCCCCCGCCGCGACCGGATGTCGAGCGTGCTGAAATTATCCCCATCGAACCGAATTCGCTCGCGGTGTTGCGGTTCCTCAACATCGACGGAAGCGAGCGCACACAGATTTTTTCCGACGGTTTGAGCGAAGACGTACTGGACCGGCTGGCGGCCGTTCCCGGATTGCGTGTTTCGTCACGCGGAGATTCGTGGTCGCTGCCTGCGCATCCCACGTCGAGCCAAATCCGGGATCGGCTGCGTGTGGCTTATTATCTGGAGGGAAGCGTCCGGCTGGTAGGCGACGAACTTCGTGTTGTCGTCCAGCTGATCCGATCAGACGACGGAACCCACGTAGTGTCGAGGGGTTTTGAAAAAGTTCTGGACAACTTCATGGAAGTGCAAAAAGAAATAACCAGCCTTGCAGTCGCAAACCTGCGAGTCGCATTGCCGCCGGAAACGCAGGCAGAGATCGTATCCACGCAGGATATCACTGACGTCGATGCATATATTTTGTACAGGCGTGGGAAGTATTTGCTGGATGAACCGGACACGCTGGCGACGCTACAGAGAGCTGCGGAATATTTTACTGCGGCGCTTGACATTGATGGCCGTTACGCGGCAGCACACGCGGGATTGTGCATGGTTGGCGTTCAGAGATACGAATTTACGAACAGCGCTCAAGATATCCGATCGGCAGAGGACGCGTGTGCGACCGCCCTGTCCGCAAGCCCACAATTGAGCATGGTTCATACAGCGCTGGGGGCACTGTATAGACGGACCGGTCGACTTGCGGAAGCCAGATCGGCTTACGAGAGCGCGCTTGAAGCAAACGAAAAAGATGCAAGCGCGCTGATTGGATTGGCAGGCGTTCTCGCGCGTGAAAACAGGGTTACGGAAGCGGACCGATACTACAGACGCGCAATCGACCTGCAGCCAGGCAACTGGAACACGATCAATCAATTCGGCAATTTTCTTTTTGCGCGCGGTCGATTCAATGACGCTGCGGAACAGTACAGAAAAGTTGTATTTCTCGATCCGGATAATTGGGTCACGCTCGGAAATCTCGGCAGCGCTTTGATGATGTCTGGTGATTTCCGCAACGCCCAATCTGCGTTGAACAGCTCTCTGGAAATTGAAACGAATCAGACATTCTTGTCAAACCTCGGAATTATTCATTACTACCTTGGTGATTTTGAGCGCTCCGTTGAAATTCATCAGCAGGTTGTGGCGCAGTCACCAAGGTCGAACTTCAGCTGGTTGAACCTCGCTGACGCATTGTATTTTTCCGGACGAGTGCAGCAGGCCGACGATGCCTACTCCGAGTGCGTTACCCTGTCACGAGAGACACTGTCAGTGAATGCGCAGGATGCAGAAAGCCTGTACGCGCTTGCCTGGGCGCTCGCGATGAGTGGTTCTCTCGCAGAGGCGAGGGAGTATCTGGATCGATCTATCGAGCTCTCACCGACCGATTACTACGTGCATTACTACGATGCCTTGATCAAGGCAAAGAGTGGCGAAGATGATGCCGCGCTGGATGCCTTGGAGAACGCAATTAACCTGGGATATCCGGTCAAGATGATTCTGTCGGAACCGCATCTAGAGGGCTTGCGACAACACCCGGAATTCATTGATCACCTGCCGACCTGATCGACGCGCATTTATGTCGGCTCTTTTAAGAATAACGCCCGATCATCAAAAAGGAGAATAACAATGAACAAAAAATGCGTAATCCTGGCTGGATTGACAGTCGTTCTCTCATCGTGCGCAGCAGGACCGCGCGACAATTCGAGTTATGGCCCAACCGGTCAATGCAGTAACGGAAATCTGAAATTTCACGTGGGTCACGCGTATTTGAACGTTACGCCGCGGAACAAATGCGCCAGACGCGGCGAAACCGTGACAGCAACGATTCAGGAGCACGGCGGGTTTACCGTCGATATGGATAAAGTCGAAATGGCGCCCAAGCAGGGCGGCAATTCCTGGCTCGCCGAAAAGAATGACAGCGATCGTCTGGAAATTACGTTCACGGTACCGAACAATCAGGCATTTGCTGATTACGGTTATCTATTGAAGGTTACCGGCGTGGGTCAGCTCGATCCCGTCGTACGGGTCGTAGAAGATTAATCGATGCAAAGATTAATCGGTCTGTTTAATTATCCAGGAGCGGATAATTTCGCGCGATATCATCACCGGTAAATTTCGCCACCCAGCCCTCGGGATTGTTGAACAGGCGTATCGCGGTGAATTCGGGGTTCGGTCCCATATCGAACCAGTGGCGGGTATTGGCCGGCACGGATATCAGGTCGTCCTTTTCGCACAGCATCGAGTACACGCGCTCGTTCGTGTGTATGACGAACAGGCCCTGGCCGCGCACGAAGAATCGCACTTCGTCCTCGCTGTGCGTGTGCTCGTCGAGAAACTTGCCGCGAAATGCCGTCTTGTCCGGATGGTCCGGGTTCATGCTGACCACGTCGTAGGTCTGGTAGCCGCGTTCTGACACGAGCTTGTCGATCTCCGACTGGTACGCCGCGAGTATTTCCGCGTCACTCGCGTCCGCCGCAAGCTCGCGGTCGGCTTCCCAGCGCTCGAAACGAATGCCGGCTTTGCGGAGCTCGTCGGCTATCCGGCCGAAATCGTCGGTCTCGACCAGCGGCTCTGCCGGGTCGGTTTCCGAATAGACGGTCAGGTGACTCATGCGACTCAGTTCCTCACTCGTGGCGGGCGATCGATTATAACCTCGTCGAAACTGCGCGCGATCGGGTGCTCGCCGGTCGTTATGCCGTCATCGCGCACGAGCTGTGTCGTCTGCATGCCGGTGTCAGCCGCCGCGTCCAGCTCCGCGACGACGTCCGACAGGAACAGCGTGTTTTCCGCGTCGGCACCGATGTGTTCGGCAATGTGTCGATAGGATGCGGCTTCCTTCTTGTGCCCGATGCGGGTATCGAAATAGCCGGAAAAGACCGGCGTCAGGTCCCCGGCATCGCTGTAGCCGAACAACAGTCGCTGCGCGTCGACCGAGCCGCTCGAATACACGAACAGGGCGATCCCCGATGCGGACCAGTCGCGCAGCCTGCGGGCCGCGTCCTCGTAGATATGCCCGGTAAAATCGCCGGACCGGTAGCCGTGGCGCCAGATCCGGCCCTGCAGCTCTTTCAGCGCCGTGCTCTTGCGGTCGGCGTCGATCCACTCCTCCAGTATCGCGACGATCCGGTCGTTGCCGGCGTCAGTTTCCCCGGACTCCTCGCGCACGGCGTCGAGAATCTGCCGAACTTCCTCGTCCTGTTCATGCGTCTCGATAAAGCTGCCGAGGCGCTCCCTCGCATACGGGAACAGCACGTCGTGCACGAAGGCGATGGAGCTCGTCGTACCTTCGATGTCCGTTACGATCGCGCGTATCGTCATCGCGCCGGCGCTCCGGACTCGTGCAACAGGCACTCCAGCATGAATTCGAATCCCTCGATGTGTCGCGCGGCCTCATCGATGGTGCGCCCCCACGCATACAGGCCGTGCCCGCGAATCAGGAATCCCGGAACGACGATCTCGGCATCCGCAAACGCGTCGCGAAGTCGCGACGCGAGAGCCGGAATGTCCTGGTCATTGTCGAAAACGCGAATTGCGCGCGATTCCTCGTGCGATTGCACACCGCTGAATGCCTTCTGCATTTCGAATCCTTCGAACGACAGTGTGTCGCCCGCGGCCCGCGACAGCACCGTCGACGCGACCGAATGCGTGTGCAGCACGCTGCCGATCGAGTCATCTTGTGAATAAAGCGCCAGGTGCAGCGGCGTTTCGGCGGACGGCCGGCATGCGTCGTCGAGCGCGCGCCCGTCGAGCCGGCACAGCATCAGGTCGTCGATGCCGAGCATCGCCTTGTCACGGCCCGACTGCGTGATCAGGCACAGGTCTTCGCCGACGCGCGCCGAAAAGTTTCCGCTTGTCGCGAGGCACCAGTTGCGTTCGCCGAACCTTCGACAAACGGCGCACACGGCGTCCGCGATTTCTGCAAAGTGCTGCGGCGTCATCCGAACAGAATCAGGAGCGCGGTCAGCACGATAAGTACACCCATGCCGAGATTCATCCATACCGCCGACCGGCCGGAGGACATGTAGCGATTGAGCGCATCGCCGGCGACCATCCAGGAGCTGCAGGCGATCAGGCCGGTGCAGAAGAAGACGCCGACCAGCAGCAATGCGCGCAGCAGCACGTCATCGGCAATGGCAATGTAGGCGCCGGCGCTGGAAACCGCGGCGATGATGCCCTTGGGGTTCACCCACTGGAACAACAGCGCCTCGTGGAAGCGGAACGGTCGCGACAGCGGCGCAGCGTCCATGCGCGCATCCGGATCGGGATTCGCGACGGCGGCTCGAAAGAACCGCACCGACAGCCACAGCAGCCAGGACGCACCGATCACGCGCACGATCGTCAGCAGCCACGGCCAGCGCTCGACGAGCGTACCGAGGCCGAGCGCCGCGGCGGCCATCAGGAGCGCGAAGCCGAGCATGATGCCGCCGAGGTGCGGCAGGGTCCTGCGCCAGCCGAACAGCGCGCCCGACGACATCAGGAGCAGGTTGTTCGGCCCCGGGTGACCGACGCGATGAAAGCGAAGCCGAACAGGCTGACGAACAGTGCCTGGTCCACGCCCGGGTACCGAAGCTTTCGGGATCAGCGGCTCAGTCGGCCGCGAAGCAGTAGAACAGCCCGTCGCCGCCGCTGGATCGCAGCGCTTCCTGGCTGCAGCCGCGGCTCGGATGCGCGTCGTTCCACGGTGAGCCCGGTACGCCGCGCGCCAGGCGATCGAGATGGCCGACGTGCGCCGATCCCTCGTC
>CALKYK010000268.1 GCA_938003715.1 uncultured Gammaproteobacteria bacterium | reverse complement strand
GGCGATGACGGCGTTGGCGGCGTCGAGGATGCGCTGGGTGGAGCGGTAGTTCTGTTCGAGCGTGACGATGCGCGCTGCGGGAATGAATCGGTCGGGAAACTGCAGGATGTTCTCGACTTCCGCCGCGCGAAACGAGTAGATCGATTGCGCGTCGTCACCGACCACGGTCAGGCCCGCGCCGTCAGGGCGGATCGCATGCAGGATATCTGCCTGCAGCAGGTTCGTGTCCTGGTACTCGTCGACCAGGATGTGGTCGAACCAGGATCCGATTTCGGCCGCGAATTCCGCATCGCCGACGAGGTGCCACCAGTACAGGAGCAGGTCGTCGTAATCGAGCGAATGCGTGGCCTGTTTCATTTCCACGTAGCGCCGGAACAGGCTGCGCAGGTCGGCTTCGAAATCGGCGCACCAGGGAAAGCTCTCTTCGAGTACCTCGTCCAGCGGCAGCCGCGCATTGACCGAACGCGAATAGATGGCAAGGCAGGTGTCCTTTTTCGGGAATCGTCGCGATTTGCGCGACAGCCCGGCCTCGTGGCGTGCCACATCAAGGAGGTCGGCGGCGTCACCGCGGTCGAGTACCGAGAAACCGGGATCGAGACCGACATTGACGGCGTAGCGGCGCAGCAGGCGGTTCGCCACCGAATGAAACGTGCCGCACCAGGTGAGCAGCTGCGCCGGTGCGGCCGGTTCGCCCTCGCCGCGCAGCGTGCGCCGGACGATTGATTCCACGCGCCGCGACATTTCCTCGGCCGCCCGTCGCGTGAACGTCAGGAGCAGGATGCGCTCCGGGTGCACGCCCTGGATCACGAGGTGCGCGACCCGGTGCGCGAGAGTCATCGTCTTGCCGGTGCCTGCGCCGGCGATGACGAGGAGCGGGCCCGCGTGGAAGCGTCCGTCGTCGCGCCGCTGACCATGAGTGGCCGCCTGGCGCTGCGCCGGGTTCAGCACCGCCAGGTAATCGGACTGCAGTTCCGCTGCCTCGGCCATAACTGGATTTTTATACAGTACTGGATATACAGACACAACCGGGTTGTGTCAGGCGTCGGAGAGAAACGCCTCCAGCACCGCGGCGAGCCGCGCCGGCTGCTCGAAGTGCAGCATGTGGCCGCTCTCGTCGATGACGACGGTCTGCGCGCCGGGAAACGGCAGCGCGGCGTTTTCAACGTCCAGCCACGAACGGGCGCTCTTCGTGAAATCACTGTCGCTGCCGGCAACCAGCAGCACGCGGGCGGTCACCCGCCGCCAGCACGCCTCCGCCTCGGCGCGCCGGTACTGCACCGCGTTCGGCAACTTGTGCGCCGGGTCGGCGCGCAACTTGATCCGTCCGTCTTTTCGCTTGACGCCCCATTGTCGGGCGACGAACCGGGCGCGTTCCTCGCCCATGCGCGGGCTGCGCTCCAGGATGCGTGCTGCGCGCGCGTCGAAGGAATCGTAGCGACGGTAGCCGGTCGGG
>CALKYK010000267.1 GCA_938003715.1 uncultured Gammaproteobacteria bacterium | reverse complement strand
CCGTCAACGGGCTCGACTTCGTCGTCGACTCCGGCACCTATGACTACTTCACATTCCCCGAGTATCGCAACTACTTTCGAAGTACGGAAGCGCACAACTCGGTCGTAATCGACGACGCGAATCAGTCGAAACTCCTCGGACCCTTTCTCTGGGGAGAAAAAGCCAGTCCAAGTCTGATCGACTGGATGGATTCAGACGAAGAAACCCGAATTACAGGAGAATACGTCGGATTCTTCAGCCTCCCGGAACCAATCACACACCGCCGGACCCTGCGCCTGAGCAAGAACGTCCCCCGATTGACAATCCTTGACGAATTCGAAACCGAGGGCTCACATCGATCGAAGCGACTGTTGCACTTTCATCCGGATTGCCGGGTCGTTGCATTCAGCGACCGGGCGCTTCGCGTCGTTCGGGAAAATACGGATATACAAAGCACGTGGACTTCTGGTAACAGCACCCTGATCGAGTCGGAGGACGACCGTCCGCATGCCTGGATCAGTGATGGCTATCATCGCAAGAGACCATCCTTTGCGCTCCTGATCGAAGAGCGCATCGGGTCAGACTCGAAGCTCGCATGCGAGGTCAGCCCGGGAGATTTCGCCGACCTGAAAGGTGAGAGTTGACATAAAGATTCCGTCTTCGCCGGAAAGGATTCCGGCGCTATGCGCCACCCACCATATCTGCTAGTGTAGATCAACTAAGCCCCGTAAGTTTCTGTTGTATAAATAACAAGCGATGGCAACAAATAGAACAACAATGCTTTGGCTTGCTTTCGGTGCAGTAGCGGCGGCCACCGCACTCATTGCGCTCGTCCCACGGGATTCAACGGTAATGCGGTTGACGAACCTGGACCTGACGGCGTCCGGATTTCGAGACACGTACTTGATGACGAGCAAATCCGAACCCGACAAAGCGTTCGTGGTTGACCGTCGTGATTCGACGATCCGACGCAGCAACAACAATCAGCCGGGCCGGAAGTGGGACGTTACCTGGTTCCCTGGCCCCGGTCCGAGTGACGGCGCCCATACATGGCTCGTCAAGTCTAAAAGAATTGGTAAGGGAACGGTTCTGATGGTTCCCGCGCTGGAAGTTGACGATTGGGTCTATCCGTTTCTTTACGAATTCGTGGCCAGGAAACGCCCGGAACTGGGGCTGCCCGAAGTCTACTGGACCAATCTCTACGTGAATCGGATATACGCAGGGCTTTACCTGCGCGTTTCGCTTCCATTCGACCTGCGTAAGAAAGACGGTGGAATCGGAGTATTGCGCGAAATCATCACCGTTCGGGGCTCACGTTCTTTTCATGTGAACAGTCGATTCGAAGATGTTCCCGGCATATATGCTGAAATGGTTACAGAGAGCCACTTTCCGGATCTACTACCCCCGCCTCCCGCACTGGAGTGGCTGTCTGCGGCACGCGGTTCCGCGGAGACTACGGTCCTCATGTCGAACCTGCCACCGTACGACGTCAGCCTGCTGCCATTGCCGATCTCCATTCCGACACTCTTCCAGGCAATGACCGGGCGACTGCCTGACGGTTACTTCGATGAGCGATTCCGGCGCTGGTCGGAAACCGACGTCGATTCCGCCGATTTGCCTTTCGATGAATCTGAAATCGCGGAGATGCATCAGGCATACGCGGAATACCAGGCCAACCTGAGAAACGGATTGAACCAGAACGCGGCGTTTCTGGATTCCCACGGCACATTCCACGAGTCGGCATTGTCCAGGCAGGAATCCGGCAAGGTCCTCGGCTTTTCGCTAACGATGAACTGACGTGATAATCAAACCGTTCAGAAACGAGCTCAAGTCTGTCATTCATCACAGTACGAGGGAGTTGCTACTCTCGTACTGGAATCGCTACATCACCCGCGCCGCCCATACGAACGAATATGGGTTTTCACCTGTGCTCAGCCAGTACTATGATTCTCCCGATTTCGCATTTGTCCGTGAGAAACGCGAGGGTCTGCGATCTCGGAACAAGGTGCGACTGAGAGTCTACGGTACGCGCTTCTCGCACGGCATGCTGGCGTTTCTCGAAATCAAGCGTCGCCACAATGACAAGGTGAAAAAGTTTCGCCGGAAGATTGAAAGCCTCGATCCGGAATCACACATGAATCCCGACAACTGGCAGTTTTTCGATGAGGAAGCCGCAGCTGAATTCGGCAAGCTGCGGGAAATCTACCGACTCCGCCCCTCGGCGCAAACTTACTATCAGCGCGAGGCCTACGAGGGAGTTATTGAGAATGACGTGCGCCTGACCTTCGATAGCCACCTGATCGGCCTTTACCCCGGGGAGCGCCTTTCCACCCGAATTCTCAGAGACCGATCACGGAATGTGATGCCGGATACGGTCAGCATTCTCGAAATCAAGTCGACGCATGGATTTCCCAGCTGGATCTACAACGGCATCAAGCTTGGCGAACTCCATCAGCAACCGATTCCAAAATACACGAGCGCCGTAAAAGTCCTGGGACTGATGGACTCCCTCATATCGAGTAACTATGCATGAACGATAAACCGAACTATTTTCTGGAGCAGCTTTTCCGTCCGTCGGAAACCGATCTTTTCACGTTTTCGGACGTTTTGCTTGCAATGGTCGTTGCGTCACTGCTGACATTCGTTCTCGCTTCGGTCTACCGGTTTACACACAGGGGCACAAGCTACTCACAGTCGTTTCTGCTGACAATGTTCATTACGGCGGTTGCAACAGCCGTGGTCATGATGATCATTGGCAGCAATATCGCAAGGGCGTTCAGCCTCGTCGGTGCCCTGTCGATAATCCGGTTTCGCACACCAGTCAAGGATCCTCGTGACCTCGCCTATCTTTTCGCCGCGGTCATCGCCGGCATGGGTTGTGGCACCGGCTTCTACCTGGCTTCGATCGCAATGACTGCATTCGTATCGATCCTCGTCATCGTATTGTTTTTCCTGAATTACGGAATCAAGGGCAAACTCGAAAGCGTGCTCCGAATTTCATACGAGGTCGGTGACGAAACGCTGCAGAGAATCGAGTCCACTCTGCAGGAAACGTTCGCCGATGCTAAACTCATCAACAAGATTCTTGATGTCGATGATAGTCGTGAAACAAACGTTTACGTCGTAAAACCCGGCCGCGGGACGAATGGCAAGGACATTGAAGATCAGCTGAAACAAATTCCCGGCATTCACTCCGTATCGATGTATCAAAGCGATCAACATGCGCCGTTTTGACGACATTCTCGACGATTCTGAACGCGACTATCGTGCACGCCCCACGGCAATCAAGGTCGTATTTTCCGCGGTCATCGCGACAGCGGCTATTGTGGCGCTCTTTTTCCTTGGTGAGTACGTTCAACGCTACGAGTATTACAACGAAGTGCGACGGGACTACGTAGACCCGATCCCGGTATCTCCCGTTCGAACGGCAATCGACATCGTCCTGAATACGATTCCGGAGCTGCCGCTCGACTGGATGCAGAACGAACTCGTCGATAGCGGGCTGCCGGTTTACGATCTGCGCATATCCGAAGACAATTTAAAATACCTGCAGGACACCGCGGAACGCGTCACAGCGCTGGGCGAAGCCGCCGACATACCACGCGAATATGTTTCGGCGGACTTTCTCGTGGAAGGAGAATGGGTGCCTGTAAAGGTAAAACTTCGCGGTCAGACCGCGTCGCACTACCATTCCAGGGCGCCGTCGCTTCGCCTCAATTTTCCCAAAGAGCAGCTATTCGACGGAAAAGAACAGCTAAATATCTCGTTCATTTATGACAAAGGCCTTACTTCCGACCTGATGATTGCGGAGGAACTTGCCCGCTACGGAATCTTGATCTGGGACAGCCAGTTCGTGGTCCTTCGAGTGAACGGTACGGTCGCCGGCTTATTCCAGGAGATCGAACAGTTCGGCCGGAGTATTTCCGACAGGCAACTGCGCGCCGAAGGTTTCATCTTTGCCGGCCACGGTCAGTTGTTCGGTGATCCGGGACTGGGCTTCGATCAGGCCCAGGATGCGTTGCAGCTGCTTGTTCCGTGCCAGGCGCTCGAAGGTGAGAAGGTGCCAGAACACTGTGACTGGGCATTTTTTGACGAGTATTTCGATATTGAAAAATGGGCGTGGGCCGCTGCGGCGACAACACTGCTCGGTTCGACACACGCCTGGAGCGCGGAAAATCTGAGAATGTTCTGGGACCCCGCGCGAGGCACTTTCGAGCCGATTCCCTGGGACTACCTGTATTTTCGGATTGACCCGGCAGTTTATCCCGAAGGCGAAGCACCGCCGTGGGACTATCGCGCGTCCCTGTTCGAACTTGAAGAATTTCGCCAGCTTCGTAACCAGAAGCTGTGGACGTTGATAACGTCCCGGCTCGATCATATGGTCTCCCGGGCCAACGAACTATTCGATGCGCTGTCTCCGGCTCTTTCCTACGACCTTCGGCATATAGGTATCGAAACCGATATCCTGAGTCACAACGAGTACATCGACATAATGCGCAGCAATGCCGATCTTCTCCGCCGGTTGTTCGAAAAGAGGGATCTCGTCGTCAATATCTGGCCATCCGCGAACGGGCAGGTCAATCTGAAATTCGAGAACCGCGGCAAAGCTCATGTCCGGGTTCGATCCGTTCGCGTTCGCGAGGCGGGCGTCGACAACGTCAAGGACCTAAAACTGCCGATTACAATCGACGGTCACTGGCTTGGAACGCCGGGCACCTCCGTGGTCAGCGTTCCGGTAGCGAATGGTACGCAGATTGTCGGGCTGGATGTCATTAACGCCGTAACCGGTCACGAATTCACACAATCAGACCTGACTTTCATCCGTCGATCGGATGACCCGCCGGCGATTTCGACCGACGACGCGTCCGCCAAAACCGATGCACTGAGTGTCGATATTGACGGAATTTCCGTAAATGCGGACGAAGTAGCGTTCGGCCCGGGCCGTGTGCGCCTGGGCGAAACGATCATCATTCCCCGCGAATACAAGGTGATTTTCAATCCGGGCACTAACCTGTTGCTTGACGACGGTGTCTCTCTTGTTATCTATGGCGATTTTCATAGTGTTGGCCTGCCCGACAGCTGGATAGAAATCTCCGGTGCAACCTCTCGTCAATGGGGCGGCATTTTCGTGCACGGTCGTCGGATGAGTCCGAGCTCAGTGAATGTTGCATATACACGCGTTACGGGTGGATCCGGAGGCGAAACCATTCGAAGCGTGTTCACAAGCCCGTTCTCGGTTCATGATGGCGACGTCACGATTGCAAAGTCGGAATTCCTGCAGTCTGCGACTGAAGACGGCATCAATCTGAAGTACGCAACCGTATCGGTCGCCGACAGCCTGTTTGCCTACTCGACCAGCGATGCCGTCGACTGCGATTTTTGCAGCGGCGAACTTCGCCGTAACCGAATCCTGGAGTCCGGCGGCGACGGTCTCGATTTCAGCGGTTCGGTGGTGGAATTGCACGACAATCGCATCGACAACTGCGTCGATAAAGGCGTCAGTATCGGCGAAGGTACGACGGCGCAGGTTTTCGGTACCAACGTGTCCAATTGCTATATCGGTCTCGCCGTAAAGGATTCGTCATTGGCGAACATATCGGGTGGGCAGCTCGACAATGTGCAGATCGGGCTGGCCATGTATGTGAAAAAGCCGACGTTCGGACCGGCGCAGGCGAAAATTCGCAACGTCACGATGAAGGACGTCGAGTCGCGCTATTTATATGACGGTATCGGTGAACTGACAATCGAATCGCCGGGCCCGGCGGACCGCGATTTCGTTTTGTCGGAGCGGTCGCAAGATTCAAGAATCGTGGAATAAATCATCGCCCGGCGTCAAACTTATTTCGCGCGACTTTATTCTATCCCGATTAGCCGCTCCGCACCGCATTCCGAGGAGCTGAAGCTGTCCGCGGCCGTGGAGTTTGCGGCATTCTCAGCGATGTCGCCAGTGCACTTTGCCGTGCGATGTGCTCCTTGCTGATGCCAAAATCGGAAAGACTTTCGCCGTAAATCCTTCAGGCGATGCTTGTCGGGTCAGTACCCGTCGCACCGGACATCGGTGATTTTCGAGACGTTTTCATCGATGGCAAAACTGGCAGACCGGTTACCGATACGACGCCGGACGGGTTCGAATCGGCTATCGATTCAATCCTCAATAATAAAGAACTCCCGCTGCACAATGCGCAAAACGGCAAATCTGCCGCAATACGAAACGATAGTCCGGCCAGTGCAATCGAAAAGGAATGACCTGATGCAGTCTCTCAGGCAGGACTGTCACCGCCTGCGCGGCCGGCCTCTCCTTCGATGCAGCCGATCAGAGCCTTCTCGAACCTGGGTAGAGCAACCTGCGCCCGATGCCGCGAGCAAAAATAGTCAAAGCCGTTTTGACCGAAGGTTTCCCCCTGGTCGCGATGCTGCGACAGCTCCTTCAAAACGCTTATCAACTGCGCTTCGGATTCTACATGGCGGCCCATCTGGTGTGTCGAAATCACCTGGTCCGGGTCGAACGTCGAGACAATCGCAGTTTTCGTCGCCATCGCTTCCAGAAATGTGTTCGGAAACCCTTCGTATACTGACGTACAGACCAGCGCCGAAGCGGACATATAGTACGACCAGACCTGATCGTAGGGCACTCTTCCGACGAAACTGACGTTCGGCATCGTGTGCGCCCGGGCAACCAAAGTCTCGGAATAGGAATCTTCGGAGTTGGCGCTGGCAATGACATCGAAGTGGATGTCCGGCAGCGCCTGTGCCGCTGAAAGCAGCCATTCGAGTCTCTTGAGCGGTACGATTCGCCCCACCCAGAGCACCCGAAATTCGTTCGGCGTCCCGCTCGGCGCACCCGCCCCTGTCGTAAGGTTCGGCGCCTCACAGGGCATCGGCAGAACAAGCGAGTCGAGGCCGAAATGTTTCGAGAGGAGGCGCGCCTGGTTTCGCGTCTGTGTGATGATCAAATTGGCCGACCGGAGCCCGAATCGATAGAAAATCTTTTCGGTATATCCGTTCAGTGAGGCAAGATCCGCCGTACAAGCCGGTTCGCTTGCGACGGAATACACGAACTTCCGGTTCCGCTGCCTGCACCACAATCCGATCTGGCCGGTTTCCACTTCTGCCGCATTGTGAAAGTAGACGTCGGCATTCGCACGATTCAGTGCGCGTACCAGCGATGTCCAGCGCGGTGCCACGAAACGAAGGACCCGAATTCCGGCATCGGCGGGACAGGTGCCAATCATCCTGATCCCGAACGGATCCTCCCAATCGGACGATTCGTTGTCCGCCCACGTAATGACAGAGACCTCGTGTCCGGCTTTCTTAAGGAAGCGCGCGAGTAGTACCGCCTGACGTTCCACGCCGCCGATGTGTCCACGCGTTCCACCGCGGAAGGCGCCTGCCGCGTTGTGCGATACCAGGCAGATCCTCGCCACTTACTGAAGCCTACGTACGCTGGCGGGCGTCGCCGCCGGCACGTTCTCGCTTCAGCAGCCGGCCGGGCAAGACGTCGAGCCCACTGGCACGCGCCGAGTATTCGGCAAGAGATTTGTTGTAAGGGACGTTCAGTCGTTTCAGGCGAAAGGCATCGGAACCGGCTGCATTGGTCCCATGTACGGTCGTCACGCCCGATTTGTAACCTGTGCGAGCGACCAATTCGCAGCTTTCGCTGTCAAATTCGCCATTCGGGTATGCAAAGTGGCGGCACTCGGCATTCGTCCAATCTTCGATTTTCCGCTTGGACTCCTCCAGTTCCCGTACACGTTCGTCGTGTACCGCACAAGACAATCTCTGGTGGCTGCACGTGTGGCTTCCGATCTCTACCAGCTTGTCGGCCGTAGCAGTTTTCAGGGTTGCAATACTGACGATGCCCGCCCAGGGGTCGTTGTCGAGGTGGGATGCCAGTGATTCACCCGTCGACTCTTCGAGATCGCTGGCGAGATGATCCAGAGTTCGAACAAACTCGCTTTCGTTCCGGATTCCGATCTTGGCCCGGGCGCGCATCTCGGCGTAATACGCCTTCAATCTTTCACGATTTGCGGCTTTCATCTCGTACTTCCTATCCATGAAATTGATGGTCAACCCGCGCCGCGCAGCGGCCTGTATTGCGAAGTCGAGCCTGTCGAACCAGAATGGCAGCCGGTATTCGATATGGTCCGTAGCAACGTAGAATACTGCCGGGACGTTGAATTCACGCAGAACGGGAAGCGCCTGGGAAAAATTGTTCTGGTAACCGTCGTCGAACGTGACCACTGCGATGTTTCGGGGAACAGGACGATCCGCTGCGAGCAATTCGATGGCCCGGCTCATCGAAACGAACTGAAACTGTTTTGTTAGCATTTTCATACAGTTACGGAACACATTGACGTCCATCTGCGGCCGCAGCGGTTTCCATTTCGACGGTGCTGAAAAGTCTGCAACGCCGTGCAACGCAAAGATTCGAACTTCCCTGCTGTGCATCGACCGCAATACCCGATTGACCCCGACAGCGTCCAGCACCGTCAGAGCGCCTGACCGCAGTTTTGATTTGACATTCATCGTCTGTGCTCGTCGCTCAAAGAGGATACGGCAGCCGCCGCCATGGAATGCCGTGCGTCATGACGTCGGGCATACCGGGCCTGGCAGCCGATTCGGTTTCGACTCGTTCGCCACCGATCCTGATTGAAACATTGGCATCGGCCGGCGCGATAAAGTTGATGCCCTGCAAACCATCTCGTGACACGCTATCGTCTATTTCGATTTCAATGTCTCCCATCGACCTGTCGACGCTCCATTTGAGCAGCATGCACACTTCCGTGAAGCCCAGCAGCCGCCGCGTGGTCGTCACGAGAATATCTCTCTTCGAATGGCGGTCGCGAAGACCTTTCAGGGCATTTCTTGCCCCGTCGTCGAATCCTTTCGTCGAGTCAATCTTCTTCCCGAGGTGCGTGTACACAATCGACTTGCCGCGCCTTGAAACCAGCGTGTCGAAAAACTTCGACGTCAATGCTTCTGCAAGGCCGCGGGCGTTGTCTCCGACAGACACACCACACGGATGCGGATTGCAGCGAATAAATTCCATTACGTCCTGACCGTCTCTCAGGTTAACCGGTTTGAGCAGCTGATTGGTACCGTGCATCGCGTACTTTTCAGATCCCATCCTTGCCAGGACGTGCTTGAGCCCCTCCTTGGTCAAAGTCGCCATTGATTGGCGAAACAATCTCGGCTCGAACAATCCCGCCAGGGAAAACCCGGCATCCTGGCCGACGACACTCGTGACCCGCCCCCTCGAAACGAAGCGAATTCCGTGAGCCAACGTCAGGTCCGCGTGATAAACGTCGCTTGCCGGGTCGTCGCCCTGCCCCGCCATGATGTCGGCTCCGAAATTGCTCGGTGCGATTGCGTGATCGATCCAGACTTTCAATCGGCAGTTTTTCCGCTCTAGCTCCGCCAGGCAGGCCTTGACTTCGTCGCGAGTCGTAACCCTGTCTCCGTACGAATGCAGGCAATCGACGTGGCCGGAGCGAATCAGTTTTTGCACCAGACCCTGCCCATCCGGCGTCGTATTGTTATACGAGAACTGGTTGTCCGGCATGTCGAAGTAGATCGTATTTCCAGTTTCCAGTTGCAGGCCCTTGCCGAACCCGGTTTGGTCCGATCCGTTCAGGAATCGTGACGTCTCGATGTAGGTCTCGAGATCCTTCGTTTCGTCGAGGTCGCTGCAAATCGCAAGCATGGACCTGAACGGAAACGGGATAGTGCCTAATCGAACCATAACTGCGTCAATGAACGGACCACCTAGGCCGGTTTGCCCCTGGAAAAGGATTTGAATGTCGACTGCAGGTCGCGATGCAGGATAATCGACACGACAACCGCATGAGTCACGAATCCGAATACGAGCATCAGGGCAGCGGAGTCGGGTCCCACCAACCGCACCATTAAGAGCGCCGGCGCTGCGACCAGGATGACAACAACCGGATCCTTCAGCACCTTCGAGAAATATTCGCGCGGGCCGATCCCGAGCACCTGGCAACCCAGGTACGGGACGACGATCCCTGGGCCGACTATTGACGGGATAATGACCATCATGGCAGCGGCAACCAGGCTCCAGTCATAAAACTGCAGAATCAGCGTGCCAATCGTGAGGGCGGATATCGAATTGATAAGACATTGACGTGCGATGCGTCCATGTTCATCGAGCCCGACCATGATCTTGAGAAGTGCAAACTGAGCCATCGAGAATATGCTGCCGCAGGCTAGGATTACTGTAATCGTCGGGTTCGCGTAGCCGTTGCCCATCCACAAATGAACGATCTTGTCACCGAGAATCGCGAGGAAGATCAACGGAACTGCTGCAAAAATCCAGCCAATCCGCATCACCGATATCGAAAACTCACGCAATTCCTCCGATTGTCCCATGCTCTGTAGCGAACCTGCTGTCGGAGTCAGGACATTCGCAAATTTTTCGATCAGGGACATGATATGCCCCACAAGGGCGACCGGCCGCGCCAGTACCGCGAGCATGGCTGCGCCCAGGTTTGCAACTACGAATATGTTCACGGTGTACAGCGTAATCATTCTCGGCAGGCCGATGAGGATGGTTTTCGCCCCGAATTTGACCATCTTCTTCATGTCCTCGAAGTTTACGTGCCTGGTCGAAAACTCCGCTTCCGGGCAAACTCGACGACTCAGCGATGCGCGCAACAGCTCTGTTCCTATGGTCGCAACGAGGTAGACAGTCGCCATTCCCACAAGCCCGTGGCCCAGCATTAGGACCACAAGCATGCCGCTCGCTGCCACCGCATATCCGCCGGCGTTGAGGACGTTGTATACGAGCCATCGATGACAACCGGTCAGGATTCCGCGAAAGACATCAAATGCCATCTGGACCGCCAGACTGGCCCCCAGAATCAGGATCAATGCGCCGGTCTCGTCACCCTGCTGACCGAGTCGATCGGACATCGCTCCCGGAATCACGATTGACAAAACGTATGCGCCCAGCAAAACGAAGATCGCGATCGCGATTTGTATTGCATTCACCGATGAAACCGATCGGGACAGGGAAATCGTATCGTTCTTTGCGCGATACCGGGCTACGTATCGGTTGACCGACGAACCGATACCGATCATGGACAGGCTCAGGTAATGCACGACCGACCATGCAAAGTCCCACACGCCGAGTGCAACCTGGCCAATCGATTCATCGATCGCCCTCGGCATGACGAACCCGAACACAATGAAAACGACGTAGCTGGCCCAACTCGCCAGTACGTTTTTTCTCATTTGTGCTCGTCCGGTACGATCCTGGTCCGACACTCAGCAAGCCTCCATTATTGCCGGATGGCGAGACCCATGACGGTCCCGCGTTAGTTATGCGCTGTATCCGTACAGAGCATTCAGGTCGCCCGCAACGCGGCCGAACGTATCCAGGTCATCGCTTTGCAGGACGTTACGCCAACGTTCGTCAAGCACTATCTCGTTCGAATCGTCGAGCCGCATTCCATTGCCGACCACATGATGCTCGAAATCTCGAAATCTCGAAAAGTCCGGGCCGGTCTCGAGGCCGAGAAACGCCGCAATTTCATTTAATGTGCGGCCGGGATCCGAACAAAGGCTTTCATAGTGGACCTGGATGACGTTTTCAGATCCAACGATGCCGGTGACATTCTCCGCCTCCTCGTTGCTGCGCCGCCACTCCTCGGCGGACCGCCGCATGTCGAGTTTCTTGGTGACCCTCTTGCCACTGCCGCCGCCTCTCAGGCTGGGATGGCGCGCATCGGCAAAATTGTCCGCATCCATATAGGTCAATGCGACGGCACTCCCGTCGCGTACCAGTCGAATCACTTTGACTTGAAGGTCCGGAATCCGGCTCAGGTATTTCAGCCGAAGTCCCGTCTTGGACGAATCGACGATGACGCGCGCACCGGATACCGAAGCCACGGCCTCGACCAGGTCCTTGTTTCGTCTCTCCCAGGCGGGCAGATATTTTCGCCAGGCGGGAGACAGTGCAAGCAACCCGTCGCGAACAAGTTCGCCAGCCGGTGAACGACAAAGAGGCTTCAATAGCGCGCGAGCATATCGACTTTGTACCGCATTCAAGTCGGTGCCGGAGTCGCAAATTGCGAATGAACCTCCGTGGCGATTCATCCGGTCGGCAACGGAATTCCAAAACGTACAATCGTTAATCAGCGAACGGCAGGAGCACCGGTATACGGAAGCGTTCCCCAGGTTTCCCAGTTTCAGTTCACCCACGGTGCAAACGTCGTCGTGTGCATTGAGCAGCATGGCGAGCAGTGTGGAACCGGAGTGGCTGGCAGCGCTGATATATGCGACCAGCGGACGATTTTCTGACAACATCACCATCAGGTAGTACGCGGAATTTTCGGTTCAATCCGACGGGGAATTCGCGAGACGACATTCCGGCGCGACGGGGCCTTGGCGGGATTCAGCAGGGCCGCACGCTGATAGGCAACTCGCCACATCAAACCGATCGCGCACCACATTCCAACAGCTCCTTCTCTTGGATAAAAGCTCTGACTGCCTATGCCCGCAAAAAGGAACGCCAGAACCAGCGAAAGGCATAAGCCTCCGGCTGCAACGTATGTCGTGTCACGCCCATCCAGAAACAATTCCTTGGACTGCTTGATGATGATATAGAACAGTATCAACACGGGTATCATCGCCGGAATTCCATTGTCGAACATCCATTGAAGATAGGCATTGTGCGGATGGGGAAACGTTTCATTGTATTGAATTGCCAACTCCGCGGCGAGACCGGTATTCTGCATCGCTTTCCGGCCGTATCCGGCAAGCGGCCTTTCGGAAATTTTTTCGATGACGCGTGGCCATGCCAGCGAGCGACCCGACGTAACCGTATACCAATGCGGTTCGCCTTCATCCACATACAGAGTCTCCTCGCCCGCGGAATTGGTGGCGATTTCACCACCACCGAAACCCTGCATCAGACGATCCCGTGCCGCCGGAACGACCGCGAGTACGATCAACAGTAGTACCGGTCCGATGACCAGTAACCTTCGCCATCGCCAGAATGCGAATGCCGCGCCGAGCACGACCCAGGTTACTATTCCCATCCTGCCACCGGTCAGCACCATTGCAATGACCGTAAAACCGCTCAAGAGCACGAGGAGAAAGCGACCGGCCACGTTTCTCGGTAGTTCGCGCACGGTATACATCGCCCATGCGCCACCTGCGAGCAGCATCGCCATGTTTACCCGGTGAAATCCGATTTCATTCTCAATGATTTTCAGCGCTCGCTCGCTCAGGCTGTCCGCGCCTGTCAGCATCGAGAGCGGCATCCACCGGACGACCTGCAGCGCATAAAGGAAGAACAATCCGACCAGGGTGTACGCAGCCAATCTGAATCGCTTGTCGTCTCTGCAACCATCGTAGAGCAGGATGCCGGGAATCACCCATTTGAAGCAATTGATGATGTACTCGCTGAACATCCACAGGTGTCCGTGCACCGGCTCGTTTCTCATCTCCGCAAACGCATTGATCGAATCGAGATCGCGCACCATCCGCAAATAGGCAATGATGATGATGAAGAAGAAAACACCAACGTATGCCATCAGCTTCGGTGGCAGGTCCCACTTGAGGCCTTCTCGACCACGCGCTGCCATCCAGGCCAGGACTACGTTGAGCAACAGGATGTTCCAGGGGTTGAGCCCGTGCACGCCGAGAGCGGAATTCGGAAAGTCCGGATGCTGAACGACGGCCATCAGCAGAATCAGGCCGCACAGTGACTTGTACCAGTCGCGCCACGCGTACGCTGACAGCGTGATGACGAACAGCCAAACCAGCGTGACACGAATCATTGCGTTTTCTGCGTTTTATCGAGACGGCAGGCGCCGCGGCTGGAACTTTTCCCGAAGAACCAGCCATAGGAACATGCTGTTGGTTACCAGGTAACGCCGGATCAATCTCCTTGGCTCCTGCAGGACTCTGTACAACCACTCGAATCCGTTTTTTTGCCAGCTGGTTGGCGCACGTTTGACGAGTCCCGCTACAACGTCAAACGAGCCACCCACACCGTGGACGATCGGCACGCCCATGTGTTCGCCCCAGCGAGCCATAAAGCGCTCTTTCTTCGGTGAGGTAATTGCGACAAAGAGAATGTCCGCCCCGGCTTCGCGAACTTCCTCTGCGACTGATTGTTCTTCATTCTCAGTGAAATATCCGTTGCGAGCGCCGACAACCTCCGCTTCCGGATATTCACGCTGAAACACCCTGACCACCTCTTCGACAATCGGCTGCTTCGCCCCAAGACAAAAGACCCGGTATCGTTTTCGATGCGCCAATCGCATCAGCGAATGCATGAGATCGATTCCGGCTACGCGTTCGGGTAATGATTTACCCAGCAGCCGGCTAGCCCACACGACAGCCATGCCATCGGCGTATCTTACGTCCGAGTTCATTCACGACTCCCGGAGCCCGGGGTCCCGGTGCAGGTGCACGATTTTGGCGGCATTTACCACGCCGATTTGCACGTTTCGCCTGGTTACGATCGCGGTATCAATTTCCTGCACGGCCTCCGACATCGTGACCGGCCGTATCGGAATGCCGAAGAGTCTGACATGGTCCGTGTGTTTTGCCTCTCCGACGTTGGCGATTTCTTCGCAATTTTCTCTGTCCACGATCAAACCGCGCCCTTCCCGGACAATACTGTCGGTATCGTCTTGAACAGAATCTTCAGATCCAGCGCGAAAGACCATTCGCGAATGTATTTGAGGTCCAATGCCAGCCAGTCGTCGAAGCTCAGATTGCTTCTGCCCTCGATCTGCCAGAGGCAGGTAATGCCCGGCCGGACACTGAAGCGCTTGCGCTGAATCCCCTTATCGAAAAGCTCGACATCACGAATGGACATCGGCCTTGGACCGACAAGGCTCATGTCGCCTTTCAGGACATTGATCAGTTGCGGCAACTCATCGATGCTCGTTCGGCGCAGAAACGCGCCAACTCGCGTTACTCGTGGGTCTTGCGCAATCTTGAAATTAGGTCCGCTCGCCTCATTAAGATGCTCGACTTCCTTCAGCCTCGACTCGGCATCGGAGACCATGCTGCGGAATTTGTACATTTTGAATCGGCGTTTGTGCAGGCCGATGCGCTCCTGGACGAAAATTGCAGGGCCGCGGGAATCCAGTCGAATTGCGACCACAACCAGGGCAAAAATCACGGCAAGGACCGGGACGGCGGCGAGCACGACGACCAGGTCGAAAAACCGTTTCACGAGCAGCAACCCCTCGTTGCGGGCGACGGGTTCGAAGCTCAATAACGGAATCTGGTCGACCATTGTCAGTCGCGTGCGTGCAGACTCGAAATCGTACAAGTCCGCCATGAATCTCAGCTTGACGCCTTCTTCCTGGCAAGCGTCGACGATTGCCTGGAGGTCACCGAGAAGGGTCCGCGGCACCGCGATGACGACCTCGTCGACGACGTTGGACTGCAACACATTCGGAATCTCGTCGATGTTGCCCAATACGTTGTCGCTCTTGCGCCGGTTGTAGGCCGAAGGGTTCGGGTCGAGAAAGCCGATTACGTCGATTCCCCATTCTGAAGACGACTGCAGGTGATGTGCGAGCTTGTGCGCCCGGGGTCCGGATCCGACCACCAGGATTTTCAGGAAATTTTCCCGGCTTTCCTTGCCTCGCGACAGGTACCACCATGCGAGAAATGAACGTAGCAGGATGAGGGTGATGGTGTTGGCGGCAAAGAATCCGACCAAAACGCCGCGGCTGGCGTACTCGAGCTTGAATACGAATATAAGCACCGAAACGGCTGCAAATACGACTAGCATCGTCGCCCCGACGACCTGTACCGAGGCCTTGAAGGACCTTCTACGTAAGTCGGACAGACGCTCGAACAAGGGCCAGACGACGGCAAGCACCACGACGTGGACTCAAAGGAAGTCGCGTTCATCACGGCTG
>CALKYK010000266.1 GCA_938003715.1 uncultured Gammaproteobacteria bacterium | reverse complement strand
CCAGCACAAGTCCCTGGGCGAGGACGCTTTCGCCGGCAAACGGCAACGCGGTCAATGCGAAGAACGCCAGTGCAGCGCCCTGGCTCGCGCGCGACACCGGAATTTTTGTTGGATTTGAACCACGCATTTCTGATCTCCCTAAACGAGTGGCGGAAGTATAACGCCGATTTCGTCGCTGTTCGCCACCTTTTGCGGGTTCGGATCGCGGCGCCGCAGAGCGGGCGCTGTGGTAATTCATCCACAGTGCAACGGCTTGTCATATTGCACGATCGGCCGGTTATTCGAGGGGCGAGTAGCCCTCGGCTGTGAATCGCGGCAGGCACACGCACAGGATGACGAGATCCTCGTCGCCCGGATTCGTGATGCGCTGCGGCGTGCCGCGCGGGATCGGCACGACGTCGCCTTCGGCGACGGCAACGGCTGGTTCGCGGTCGACCTCGACCAGGCCGGCGCCGCGTTCGATGACGTACCACTCGTCGACGTCCAGGGCATGCAGTTCCGTCGTGACGCCGGGTTCGACGCGCGCCCGGGCCAGCGAAAACGACGGCACATCGGCGGCGTTCACCACCTCGGTGACGAAGCAGCGCTCGCGGGTTTCGAACTCTGCCTGCGGCGCTGCAGGTATGACGCGGTCTGCCAAGGCGCATTCCGTTTGTCCGGCCAAGGGGACACAATATCGCCGCGAGACACGAACGGACAAGCCAGGGAGCGCACGATGAATGAACAAAACCCGCCGCGATCGGGGCTGTTGGACCTGAGCGGGCAGCGCGCGCTGGTCACCGGCGCGAGCGGCAATATCGGGCGCGCGATCGCGACCCGCCTCGCGGAGTCCGGCGCCGACATCGTCGTGCACTACCTGAACGACAAGGAAGGCGCGGAGAAATGCGAGAAGGCCGTGCGCGGCGCGGGTGGCGAGGCGCAGCTGGTCAAGGCCGACCTTTCATCGGCCGATGCGGTGCAGCGACTGTTCGAGGAGATCGACAAGGAAGGGCCGGTGCGCCTGGTCGTGAACAATGCGGCGCAGCAGCCGGTGCAGGACCTGGCCGGCATGTCGGCCGAAGAGTGGCGCCAGGTACTGGCCGCAAACCTGGACAGTGCGTTTCATGTCATCCAGGCGGCGAGCGCGCGCATACGCGCCAACGGGGAACCGGGCGCGATCGTCAACGTCGCATCCATCGAGGGTAGCGATCCGGCAGCCGGGCACGGTCATTATGCGACCAGCAAGGCGGGCCTTTTGATGCTGACCCGCGCCTCTGCGCTGGAGTACGGCAAGTACGGCGTGCGCGTGAACGCGGTGTCGCCCGGGCTGATCGATCGTGAAGGGCTGGAGGAATCCTGGCCCGAGGGCGTGCAGCGCTGGTTAAAGAACGTGCCGCTCGGTCGCATCGGGCGGCCCGGCGACGTCGCCGATGCGGTGCTGTTCCTGCTCAGCCCCGCGGCGCGCTGGATCAGCGGTGCGAACCTGGTCGTCGACGGCGGCATGTCGGCCGTGTCGAGGTGGTAAGATCGGCCGGCTATGGCCACCAAGCACATGAATGCCGCGCCCGGCGATTTCGCGCCCACCGTCCTGATGCCGGGCGACCCGCTGCGCGCCGAATACATCGCGAACAATTACCTCGACGATGCGCGGCGCGTCACCGACGTGCGCAACATGTGGGGCTATACGGGCAGCTATCGCGGCCAGCCGGTTTCGGTCATGGCGCACGGCATGGGTATTCCGTCGGTGTCGATTTACGTTACCGAGCTGCTCACCGAGTATGACGTCAAACGCGTGATCCGCGTCGGCAGCTGTGGCACGACACATCCCGACGTGAAGCTTCGCGACGTGCTGATCGCAATGGGCGCATCGACGGATTCCGGCGTCAACCGCATGCGCTTCGGCGGCTACGATCTCGCCGCGCTGGCGACCTATTCGCTGGTGCAAAAGGCCGTACAGGCCGCGGAGACGCTCGACGTTCGTTACCACGTCGGCAACATTTTTTCGGCCGACCTGTTCTACACGCCGGACACCGCGATGTTCGAAACGATGGCGCGGTACAACGTGCTCGGCATCGAGATGGAAGCCGCCGGCATTTTCCCGATCGCGGCGGAGCACGGTGCCGAGGCGCTGGCGATCTGCACCGTCAGCGACGACATACCGAGCGGCGAGGCGCTGTCGGCCGAAGAGCGTGCGACGACGTTCGACGACATGATCAGGGTCGCGCTCGAGACCGTGCACGCGAGCGAGTCCGCATGAGCCTGTCCGCCGTCCCCGCCGCAGAACACCGCCTGCCGGATCTGTCGCGCGTGCCGCTCGTCGACGAAGTCGGCGTCAACGAGCGCGCGGCGCGATTCCAGTCGCGCAGCATCAAGAACGAAGCGAAGGTCGAGGCGCTGAAGCTGATCCTGTCGATGATCGACCTGACCACGCTCGAGGGGCAGGACACGCCCGGCAAGGTGCGTCAGCTGTGCCAGAAAGCGATGCACCTGCACGACCGGCTGCCGGATATTCCGCACGTCGCGGCCGTGTGCGTCTACCCGACGATGGTCGGCGTGGCGAAACAGGCGCTCGACGGCAGCGGCATCAAGGTAGCGTCGGTCGCGACCGCTTTCCCGAGCGGCATGGCGCCGCGCAACGTAAAGCTCGAGGACACGCGCATCGCCGTCGCCGAAGGCGCTGACGAAATCGACATGGTGATCTCCCGCGGCGCGTTCCTGCAGGGCGAGTACGGCTTCGTCTTCGACGAGATCGTGGCCGTCAAGGAGGCGTGCGGTGACGCACACCTGAAAGTGATACTCGAAACCGGCGAACTCGGCACGTTCGACCGCGTGCGCCGCGCCAGCGTCCTGGCCATGCACGCCGGCGCAGACTTCATCAAGACCTCGACCGGCAAGATCCAGCCCGCGGCAACGATTCCGGTCACGCTCGTCATGCTGCAGGCGATCCGCGACTTTTATTATGAAACCGGTCGCATGGTCGGCATGAAGCCGGCGGGCGGCATCTCCAATGCAAAACTGGCCGTCCACTACCTCGTGATGCTGAAAGAAACGCTGGGCAACGCGTGGATGACGCCGGAGTGGTTCCGCTACGGCGCAAGCTCGCTGGCAAACGATGTGCTGATGCAGCTCGCAAAGCAGGCAACCGGTATCTACCAGTCGGCCGATTATTTTTCCAGGGACTAATCTCGTGAGTACAGAATCGTCCAAGCTCGCATTCGATTCCGGCTGGCAGTACGCGCCCGCACCGGAAAGCACCGATCACGTCACGATCGAGGATCGTTACGGGCTGTTCATCGGCGGCGAATTCGTCGAGCCGGAGTCCGGCAGGTACTTCGACACGATCAACCCGGCAACAGAAGAGACGCTGTCCGAGGTCGCGTACGCGGACGCCGTAGATGTCGACAAGGCTGTGAAGGCCGCGCGCAAGGCATACAAGAGCTCGTGGTCGAAACTGAAGCCGGCAGAGCGCGGCAAGTATATCTACCGCATCGCGCGCATCCTGCAGGAGCGCTCGCGCGAATTTGCGGCGATCGAATCACTGGACGGCGGCAAGCCGATCCGCGAATCGCGCGACATCGACATCCCGCTCGCGGCCGCACACTTCTTCTACTACGCCGGCTGGGCGGACAAGCTCGAGTACGCATTCCCGGGCCGCACGCCGCGGCCGCTCGGCGTCGCAGGCCAGGTCATTCCGTGGAATTTTCCGCTGCTGATGGCGGCGTGGAAGATCGCGCCAGCGCTCGCCTGCGGCAACACGGTGGTGCTGAAACCCGCGGAAACCACGCCGCTGACGGCGATGAAGCTCGCCGAGGTCGTCCGCGACGCGGGACTGCCGCCCGGCGTCGTGAACATCGTGACCGGAGCCGGCGACACCGGCGCCGCGATCGTCAACCACGGCGATGTCGACAAGATCGCGTTTACCGGCTCGACCGAGGTCGGCCGCATCATCCAGCGCGCGCTGGCCGGCACGGGCAAGAAGTACACGCTGGAGCTCGGCGGCAAGGCGGCGAACATCATCTTTGCCGACGCCGCCATCGACCAGGCGGTGGAGGGCATCGTCAACGGCATCTTCTTCAACCAGGGCCACGTCTGCTGCGCCGGGTCGCGCCTTTTCGTGCAGGAGTCGGTGGCGAACGAGGTCATCCGGAAACTGAAAGACCGCATGGAAACGCTGATCGTCGGCGACCCGCTCGACAAGAACACCGACATCGGCGCGATCAATTCGAAAGCGCAGCTCGAGACGATCGAGAAATACCTCGACATCGGGCGCA
>CALKYK010000265.1 GCA_938003715.1 uncultured Gammaproteobacteria bacterium | reverse complement strand
CAGTTGGGGTGAGTCCACGCGCCGCGACGCTGTTGGTGCCGATCCGGATACCGCTGGTCACGAACGGGCTGAGCTTGTCGCCGGGAATGTGGTTCTTGTTGACAATCAGGTTGCAGTCTTCCAGCGCCTTTTCGGCGATGTAGCCCGTAACGCCGAAACTTTCCAGGGTATTCGCGAGGACGATATGGTTGTCACTGCCGCCGGAAACGACCTTGATTTCCCGCTCATGCAAAGCGACCGCCATTGCCTTCGACAATTCGACGATTCTCTTGGTCAGGGCGGCGAACTCCGGCTTCGTCGTTCGGTCCAGTGCGCGGGCTTTCGCGACAATGTTGTTGACGATGGGCGCACCCTGAGTAAACGGAAACAGACCGGTTTGCATGAGATTGCTCAGCGTTCCCTTGCCGCGCGGAGATGGTAACTCGAATTCCCGTCCCATCATGATCAGACCGCCGCGCGGCCCATAAATCTGTTTGTGTGTGCAGGTCGTCGTAATGTGCGCGACGTCGATCGGATTCGGATGCTGGCCGGTGATTACCAGTCCCGCAATGTGCGTAATGTCGGCAAGAAGATACGCGCCGACGTCGTCCGCGATGCGGCGAAATTCGGTCCAGTCGATTCGTCTCGGGTAGGCCGTCGTGCCGCAAATGATCAGCTTGGGGCGGTGCTGTCTGGCAAGCTCGGCCACCTGGTCGAAGTCGATGAATCCTCTCGAATCCAGACCGTATCCGACGGCATTGTAGAAAGTGCCGGATATGTTTACCTTGGCGCCATGCGATAGATGTCCGCCCGCATCGAGGCTCATTCCGAGCAGCGTATCGCCGGGGTCCAGGATGCGTGACGTCACGATCTGGTTGGCGGTGCTCGCGGTATGCGGCTGCACGTTCACGTACCGGGCCTTGAATGCCTTCTTTGCGCGATCGATTGCCAACTGCTCGAACTGGTCCACATATTCGCAGCCAGCGTGAAACCTGGCGCCCGGATAACCTTCCGCCGTGACGTTGCTGGCAAAGCTACCCTCGCAGGCCAGCACCGAGGGGTGCGTAGGACTGCATGACGCGACCATGGCCAGCGATTCGGTCTGGCGCCGATATTCACCGTCCAGCAACTTGAACAATTCCGGGTCCTCCGCGGACAGGATATCCATCGCGTTGGCCGCAAATTGTTTCAAAAGTGGTGTTGCCATTCGGTAGCGCCTCCTAAGCCTGCAGCTGTGTAAGTAGTTCTTCGTCGGTCATGTCGCGGACCTCGACATACGCCCGCGCTGTTTCCATCGCGTCCCGCCCGGTGGCGTCAGCGCTTGCCTCGATGGCATCGACAAAGCCCCTGAGCGTGATCTCGGCGCCAGTTGCTATCGTCATCACGATGTCCTCTACATCGCGCACTCTCGCGGCGACCTGGGTGGCCAGCAAGGAATTGCCCCCGAGGTCGATGAAGCGGTCCAGGACGCCGACCCTGTCCAGGCCGAGACAATCACACCAGATTTCCGCAGCCACTTCCTCGAGTTCCGTTGCAGGAGCTACGTATTCCTGATCGATTTCCGGTCGCAGGTTGTCGGGAGCGGGCAGGGCGCGACGATTCAGCTTGCCGTTCGGCGACAGTGGAAAGCGGTCCATGACCATGAATGCCGAGGGAATCATGTATGCCGGCAGGCTTGTCGCCAGGTATCGTCTGACGTTCGCGGTCAACAATCGACGCTGTTTGGCCAGCAACGGGTCACTGACGTACGCGGCCGTCGGTTCGGCGGCGTCCAGGTCACAGCCGGGAATCCGAAAGGCCGCTTGCCGCTCGCCGCTCGGGAAAAACACGACGTCGAAATCCCGGACGTCTCCACTGGCAGCACATCGAACCTGGACGTCGCGACCCTGCCTGTCGCCAAGGCTCCAGAATTCCTCGGGATCGACGGCAGGCGTACTCGCTCCGCCGATGACCTCTCTTCCCGGCGGAGCTCGCGAACGGTCCTGGCAAACTCCGATTGCAGGAGACCTTGCGCAGCGACCTCGACCTGCAGCCTCGCGTTGCGAACGTTTCTGAGCCCGATCATGCCGTCCGGCGCTTCGTCCAGCATTTCCTGCAGGCGCGCCGCTGGCATCGGATCAGCCACCCAGTCGATCCATCGCACGGCCCCGGCTGAGCGTGATCGTTCATCGCTGACATGCAATATTGCGTCATAGCGGAACTTACTCATCTCGTTGTCGTTTCGCCCGCGCTCGAGGGGTATCTCGACATCCCCGATCCCGGGTACTGCTTTTTGCAGGGCGAAAAAGTAGGTGGGATCGACCAGCAGTTCCTCTTCCTGTTCCACCGCCCGGCTGATGATCTGCCGCAGCGAATCGCAGGCCAGGTTGGAGCGTGTCTTGTGCATGTGCACGGACGTCTCCAGCAATTCCTGGTTTCGTATATCGCGTACGTCGCCGACAAAAATCGTGCCGCCCGGCCTGACGAGTCTTGAGGCGCGGGTGAGTACGTCTGTCAGGTACCTTTCATTCGGAAAATTCAGAATCACTGAATTCAGGATGACGGTGTCGAACTGACCTTCTGTATATCCGGACAATTCGGTCGCCGAACGTTGGTCGAGCGACACCTGCGAAAGGCCGAGCTTATCTACTTCCTGACTGACGTAGTCGAGTGCTACAGATGAAATGTCGAGCCCGGTGTAGGTTTCGCAATGCGGCGCGATTCTCAGCAGCAGGAGGCCGGTGCCGCAGCCGATCTCGAGCACATCCTTCGGCCCGAATTGCATGATCCTTTCAACTGTAGAGTCGACCCAAACCTGCATTACGTCCGCCGGGTATGGAAGGTCCGTGTAACTGCTGTTCCAGCTGACGATGTTGAATGCGGGATCGTCGTTCGATTCGGCCACATCCGACGAATAGGCAGTGTCATAAACGTCAGCCCATTGCGCGACGTGCTCATCCGTGGGTTGATCTTCGAAAACGGCATCGCGATCCGGAAGGACATAGGCGACGAGCCTCTTGTTGCCCTTCGCATCGTCCTTTGCAAGGACGACGCCTTCACGGACCTGCGGGTGCTTGCGCAATACGGATTCGATTTCACCCAATTCTATTCTGAACCCGCGAATCTTGACCTGGAAATCGATGCGTCCCAGCAGTTCCAGGTTTCCGTCCGGACCGAATCGCGCGAGATCGCCGGTCTTGTAAATTCGCTCGCCCGGGATGAACGGATTCGGGATGAATTTTTCTGCCGTCAGCTCTTCGCGTTTCCAGTAGCCCTCGCCGACACCAACGCCACCGAGATGCAACTCACCAGGAACCCCGATCGGCAGTGGTTGCAGTTCCGGGTCAAGTACGTAGGTGCGCTGATTCGCCATCGGAAATCCGTACGGAATGCTCTTCCAGTCGGAGGACATGCCGTCGATGTCGTAGATCGTGGAGTCCATGGACACCTCGGTCGCTCCGCCCATACTGACGACATGGGCCCCGGGAATCAGCGTCCGGAGACGGTCCGGTAGCGCGACGGGAATCCAGTCGCCGCCCAGCAGGGCGAGTCGGAGCGAGTTCGGGGTCATGCGAGGTCGCGACTCGACGTAGTCAACCAGCATTTCCAGGAGTGCCGGGACGGAGTGCCAGACCGTGACGTCGTGCCTGGTCATCAATCGTGCCCACTGCGCCGGTCCGCCCGGCGCGGTCGCATCCGCCATGACGATGCAGCCGCCGCACATCAGCGTCCCATAGACGTCGTATACCGACATATCGAAACTGATGGACGCGAGCGCAAGAAGCCGGTCGCCGGTGCCGATGTCGTAGCGCCGGTTGAAATCGGCGAAGTTGTTGACGCGACCCTGGTGGTTGAGTACCGCGCCCTTGGGTCGGCCGGTCGACCCGGACGTGTAGATAACGTAGGCGAGGTCCATTGGGCCGACGCCGGATTCGGGATTCGATGCGGGCATCGACTCGACTTCCGGCCAATCCGTGTCGATTTCGACGATCCGGCCCGGGAACGCCGCAAACTTACCGGCCAGCGCCGATTCGGTAACGAGGATTGCCGCCTCGGTGTCGTCGAGCATGAACGCGAGCCGGTCACTCGGATAGTCTGGGTCGAGTGGGACGTAAGCGGCACCCGATTTCGCCACTGCCATCATTGCGATCGGCATCTGGAAGCCGCGCTGCAGCGAAATCGCGACAAGTTTGCCGGGGCCGGCGCCGCCCTTCCTCAGAAAATGCGCCAGCCTGTTTGCGCGTACATTGAGGTCCGAGTAGGTCAGGACCTCATCGTCGTGCACGACCGCAATGGCGTCCGGTGACCCGGCAACCTGTTCTTCGAACAGCTCATGCAGGCACTTGTCGTCCGGATAGTCGATTTCCGTTTGATTCCACTCGACCAGCATTTGCTCTTGTTCTTCCCGGGTCAGCAGCGGAAGCCTGCGCGCCACTGATTGCATGTCCCGCAACATCTCGGCCAGCAGAACCTGCAAATGCCCGGCGAGTCGCCGAATGGAAGGTTCAGAGAATCGCGCCGACTGGAAGGCAATGGTCAATGCACCCGTCTGGTCGATCGCGATCTGCAGCGGCATGTCCGGCAGGGAGACATCCGATTTACCGATGCAAACGACGCTTTCCAGGAGCGGTGTATTGCCCGCAATCGAGCTCAATGATTTGAGTTCCGACAAGGGCGGAATAGTTGACCCCGCAATTTCCTCGAGCTGCCGGCCGGCCGCTTGCACGACATCGGCAACCGAGTCCTGCGGTTCGATTTCAAGGATCATCGGTGCGATCGCATCGGCTTGACTCGAATCGCCGACGCCGCGAATGCCGAACAGCACGCGTGACTCGCTGCTGTACCTGGCCAGGAGGATCGCCCAGAGCGCCGGAATCAGGCCGTCAATGTCGTTAGCCGACGCATCCATCCATCTCCCGATCGCCTCTGTCACTCCCCCGTGTGCTTGAAACTGCAGCCGTTTCATTGCGCTCGCCGTTTCCGTGCCGCGATAGCTGGCGCGATCGATCATCAGTGGCGTCGGGGCAGAGAATTCGCCGATTCCGTAGCGAAGGAAGATATCCTGTTGCGCTTCGATTGACTTGGTTGCGGGTGTGTTACTCATAAGTCCTTTTTCTTCCTGCGTCGTGTTGCATTTCCATGCGTCGACAACGGTCGTTGATTCCGTCGAACCGAGGTGCTCGTCGGATAGCACTGCGCTCGCACAGGCGAATTGGCACCCGCGAGCCTGGTTAATAAGCGGTAACCGGAATTGATGCGCGCCGGGCATGCGGTTCGGTCCGGCGAGCCCCGGATCCGGATCCCGTGCGAGCTTCAATCATTGCTTGCAATAGCAGAAGTTAATTTTTGATTTTTATGTATTTATTGGCCTCTTTTCTTGGTCTTATCATAGCAAATTGCTGGCAGGATGTGCCGAAACAATCGCTAAAATCGCAAGGTCTATCATCGATGCAGATTTGACCTAAATGATCGCACCTTTACATATCGCACGGATACTGTGGAAAATCCGTGACCAGGTTGGCATCCGCTGACGTTAACTGGTCGATTCCGCGGCCGGCGGCAGTGATTTCGTGCTCGGTTTCGCTCAGCGGAATATCGCCAATCGTGTATCTTGGCGAACGCCATGCCGCTCAGCCCGGCCTCGACAGCGCCCGGGGTGAGCGGATGCCCCGGCCGTTATCAGCTGTTTTGCAATGATCAAAATCGTTCCGGAAGAAACCGTCACCGTATTTGCGAATTCGATAATCGCAGAAGCCAGGAAGTACGGCTTTTCCGAGGTCGATATTGTACGGCTGATAAACAACCTGCTGGATCATTCGCTCGACGGAGATCTGGCGGCGGACGACAGTGCGCCGACGCAACTTTTTCATGAATTACAGGTCGAGGCCTTTCCGCTTTCATCGCCGCGGTTGCAAATCCGTGCGGCGAATCTGGCCGAAGACTTCGAACTTTTGAACGGCTGGATTAGCGATCAGTACGGGCGCCATTTCCTGTTGTCCTGCGCGACCGCGCAACCGATCGATATCCGTACGATGCTGCAGAATCCTGCCAATTCGGTCGGCATCGTCATGTTGCAAACGGGGCAGCCGGTGGGCGCTGTGGCCTATCTCGATGTCGATACGCATCAAAAACGCGCTGAGCTTAGAAAAATGATCGGTGAATCGAGCGCTCGTGGCCAGGGCTACGCCGAGGAAGCGACGATGTTGTGGATCCGATATGGCGGGGAAATACTCGGTTTGGAGAAGATTTTCGTCAGCACACTGCAAACTCACTTGCGAAACATCCTGCTAAATGAGACAATCGCCGTTCTGGTGGTGTGACTCATGAGGCGGGAAATTCTCATCGACGGCGAACGAATGGATGTATTGAGAATGGGTCTGTGTTACGACGAGTTCTGCCGGCAATTCGAGAATTGACGAATTATCCGGCCAGTGACGGATTACTGACTGACTCGATTTCGGGGATGGTGCCGGATTCGCGTCATCACAGACAGGCGCCTTGATTTTGACCAGGAACGAAACTCAATCAACAAGCTTGGTTCTGCTGTACCTCCTGTTCGCGATTTCCGGGTTCGCAGCTCTGATATACGAGTCCGTCTGGTCGCACTACCTTGCGCTTCTTCTCGGACATTCAGCGAACGCGCAGTCGCTGGTCCTCGTCATATTCATGGGCGGAATCGCGGCCGGTTCATGGATTGCCAGTCGATTTTCCGACAGGGTGAAATACCCGCTAAAGATTTATGCGTTGATCGAAATTGCGGTGGGTCTGGTGGCTGTGGTCTTCCATGGCGTATTCGACTTTTCCTTTAACTTCTTTCTCGAATCGATAGTGCCGGTTTACGGTGACTCGCTGGTCACCGAAACGATCGCTACGCTGATCGCGGCAACTCTCATCGCGCCGCAATCCATCCTGCTCGGCGCAACGTTTCCGCTGATGTCGGCGAGCGTCGTTCGGGTCGCCAGTGGCGATGCCGGTTCCAGAATCGCGGTGCTCTATTTCGTCAACAGCGCCGGTGCGGCCATTGGCGTGCTCGCAAGTGCCTTTTGGCTCATCCGCATGGTCGGGCTTCCGGGCGCAATATTGACGGCGGGATTATTGAATATCTTTGTCGGATTTGCCGTTTGGATGGCCTACACGTCGCGGGATTCGACAGGAAAGCAGGGAAGTCCTGCGCTGCCGGCACCGAACCGGTCGCGCAATTTGCAAGTGCTGGTCGTAACGGCGGCGTTCGTATCCGGGATGGCTTCGTTCATTTACGAGATCAGTTGGGTTCGGATGCTTTCCCACGTGCTCGGTGGCACAACCCACTCCTTCGAACTGATGATCAGCGCTTTCATCTCCGGTCTGGCGCTCGGCGGCCTCTGGATACGACGTGTTGTGGATAGAACGCCATCGCCGATTCAGTATGCCGGCGTTGTGCAGATCCTGATGGGACTGTGTGCATTGGCGACCGTCCCGGTGTTCCTGGCGTCGTTCGACTGGATGAGTTCGATCCTGTCTCATGCCAGATCGACTGGAAGTGAATACTGGTCTTTCGCCGCAAGCACGCATCTAATTGCGCTGGCGGTCATGTTGCCGGCAACGTTTTTTGCAGGCATGACATTGCCGCTGTTTACCGCAATTCTATTCCACGATGGTCAAGGCGAGCGGTGCATTGGCCGTATCTATGCCGCAAATACTATCGGGGCAATAGTCGGCGTGCTGTTCGCCGTGCATGTCGGCATGCCGGCTCTCGGGATGAAGCAGCTCATCGTCCTTGGCGCCGTGCTCGATATCCTGCTCGGATTCGTTTTCCTGATGCGCCAGCCACTGTCACGTTACCGGACGATTGCGACTTCGCTCGGCTGTGTGGTGCTGATCGCAATGATTGCGTCGATACGGATCGACTATCGAATTGTTTCTTCCGGCGTCTTCCGGCATGGAGATGCGAAGAGCCTGGAACAGGCAAAAATCAGGTACTCGAAGGACGGCCGGTCATCGAGCGTGCTGCTGGTGGAGCATCCGGACGGAATTCTGTCGCTCTCGATCAACGGCAAACCGGAAGCGGCATTGCAGCAGTTCGACGCCGAGCCAATCGCGCTCGACGAAGTAACAATGACGCTTCTGGGTGCACTGCCAATGTCGTTCAATCCGGCGGCCACCTCGGTTGTCAATGTCGGATTCGGGTCCGGTCTGACCAGTCACGTCCTGCTCGGCAACGAAGATATCCATGCGGTCACCACAATAGAAATCGAGCCGGCGGTCGTAGAGGCTGCAAGATTCTTTGGCGACAAGGTCGATCGTGCGTATCGCGATGCCAGGAGCCGGATTCAAATTGACGACGCGAAGATCTACTTCGCACGGAACGAACTCGAACACGACATCATCATCGCGGAGCCGTCAAACCCGTGGGTCCGAGGAGTGGCTGGTCTTTTTTCGACGGAGTTTTACGCGCTTGTTCGTCGCAACCTGGCGGAGGACGGCATTTTCGCCCAATGGATTCAGTTATACGAATTCGACAATGAACTCGTGGTTTCGATTCTGAAATCGATATCTGAAAATTTCGACGACTATGCCGTCTTTACGATGGATACCGGAAATATCCTGGTGATTGCGCGCAATCGGGGCGCGCTGGGCGATCCGCAGTGGCTGCCCGTATTCGATGCGAACCTGGCCGGCAACCTGTCGAGAATCCACGTCAACTCGCTGGAAGATATCAACGTCAGACTGTTGCTCGCGAAATCGAAAGCCGACCCGATACTGAACTCGGCAAATATACCGGCAAATTCCGTCTACTTTCCTTTTGTGGATCAACGTGCGGCTGAAGCCCGTTTCAACGGTCGGACCGCTGACCTGTTCCTTACCCTGCAACTTGCACCACAGCCCCTCGTCGAAATGCTGAACGACGAAGTCGTGCAATTCTCCGAGCTGACGGACTCGAACTATGTCGACCGAGTGCGGAATATTGTCGGCGCTCGCGCCGTTCTGATCGGCAACGCGATCACCGGAACCGGTATCGAACGGAATGCTTCAAATCACCCTTTGTATATCGATCTGGTTGATCAATATACGTGGGTATTTTCCAGCGGCGAGACCTGTGAAAAAAGCATTGACACAGGCGCATGGAAAATGGCGGTGCTGGATATAGCTGAAAAGTCGCTTCCGTACCTGTCTCCCCACGACGGAATTGCAGTCATCGATAGCCTGAGGAACTCGTCATGCAGACCGGCGTCCGACGACGATGAGGCATTCGAGTTGTATGTGGCAATTGCCGGCCGCGACCCCGATGCGATTATTTCCCGTTCTGTCGATGCCCTGGAAGGTGATTTTTCTGCGGCTTCTCCTGCGCACGCGCGATACGCGCTGAGTGCGGGATTGCTGGGTGCGATTTCGGCCGGCCGGTATGACTTCGCGCGCTACCTCATTACGACCTACTGGCGGCCGACGTTCTTGGATCAACCGGTGCCCCTGTACGTGGCGTTACTCGCCGCGATGGCGAACGACACACAACTTGCACCTCGCGACAGCAATCAGTCGCAAGCCGAACGCGTCAACACCGCCGATTGAGGCTTGCTACGGTTTCGTCCGCCGTGCCGTCGGCTCACTACTTCGCCGACTGCAGGTAATTCTGTTCGCCAAGGCTCTCCAGCAGCCCCAGCTGCGTCTCCAGCCAGTCGACGTGTTCTTCCTCGGACTTCAGGATTCCGTCGAACAGGTCGCGACTGACGAAGTCCTTGTGCGCCTCGCAGTAGGAAATCGCGGCGCGCAGGTCGGGCAGGGCGTCCAGTTCCAAATCCAGGTCGCACTGCAGGATCTCCGGCACGTCCTCACCTATGCGCAGCTTGCCGAGATCCTGCAGGTTCGGCAGCCCCTCGAGAAACAGGATTCGCTCGATGATCTCGTCGGCGTGCTTCATCTCGTCGATCGATTCCTCGTACTCCTTTTCGCCCAGCGATTCGTAGCCCCAGTCTTTCAGCATTCTTGAATGCAGGAAGTACTGGTTGATCGCAGTCAGCTCGTTCTTGAGGACCCGGTTCAGATGTTCGATGACGGTGGCGTCGCCTTTCATTGATCGTGCTCCATTCGATGCGGCATGGGAATAGATCCGCACATTCTAGGGCGGTCCATGTACCGGGCACAAAAAAACCGGCTAACTGCCGGATTAAAAAGAAATAATTCTCGTTTCGCTTCGCGTTATCAGGCCGGAGCGGGCACGTACACGGTGGGTTGTCCCCCCCGCTCGGTGTCCAGGATCTCCTGTGCCGTGTCCGCACAGCGGCCGCATCCCGACGCGACGCCGAGCGCCGCGCGCAGCTCGACGACATTGTCCACGCCCTGCGCCGCCGCACGGCGAATCTGTTTGTCCGTCACTGATTTGCAAATACAGACGTACATGCGTCGACAGTCCTTCCCCTCGTGCCGTAATTGGAACGCAAATGAGAATGATTGTCAATAACATTACGTCCAATGCGGGACATGGCTCGAGTGGCCCGGACGCCGCGGATCCGACAAGGGACGGGAACCCCGACCGTCGGGCCCCTCAAGTGCGGTCCGAGGCTGTCGACACCGGTCAGTCCAGCCCGGGGCGGGGAGAAAAAATCAGATATCCAGGGCCGGGCAGACGCCCGTAACCGCTCAGGCCGGGATCTTCTCGTCCTCGACGGCCTTCAGCCCTTCGACTTCCCCGGGCACGTCCTCGGGATCTTCCTCGACCTCGAATACCGGCGCCTGGCTCATGTCGATCCGGCCCTCGTAGCGAGCCCCGTCCTCCATGACGATGCGGCTGCAGTAAATGTTGCCGCGGACGTCGGAACCCTTCGCCAGCGACACCACGCCCTCGCTGTGGATGTCGCCGATCAGCCGGCCCTCTACGATGACCGAGCTGGCGTGAATGTCGGCCTTGACGCGCCCCTGCTTGCCCACCGTCAGGTGCTTCTTGTGATGCGCGATCGTCCCCTCGATATCGCCCTCGATCACAAGGTCCTCGTCGGCGGAAAGCTCGCCCTTGAAGACCAGCGTCGGGCCGATCACTGAAACATTGCGGGACCGGATCGGCCGCGCCTCGCCGAGTTTCGGCGGCGACGCGAGATCGCGCCCGTCTCTATCTCCTCGCTTGAACATCGCCATAAAGTCCTCCGCGTGACTTCATCTGAATGCCGGTGTGAGCGGCATAAAGAATACTGCACACGGCCGGCACGGGCACGGCCGAATCTGTCGCCGGACGGCGACAGATTGGCAACGAACAAAGATTCAGCGCTGCAGCGTGATGCCGACGTACGCGGTGCGCTCCAGCCCCGGGCGCAATCCCGCCGGGCGTCGCGCCGCGACGTAGACTTCGTCGAACAGGTTGTCGACCTTCACGTACGCCGACCACACATCCGACAGGCGCCAGCGCGCCGCCATATCCCACACGACGCGCGAGCCGATCGTCTCCGAGGGCAGGGCGCCGCGTCCGGCTACGGTCCGCATGCGGCCGACGTAGCTCGCCGCCACGTTGACGCCCAGGCGCTCGGCTTGCAGCCCGGCCCGCGCGGACAGCTGGTGCTCCGGGATGTACGGTAGTTCGTCGCCCACCTCGACGTCGGCCCAGGGATCGAAGTCCGACTCGAACGCGTTCTCGAATTCCGCCTTCGACGTCCACGTGTATTCGAGACCCAGCGGCAAGGACCAGTTGCCCGCGCGCACGTCGTATGCTGCGCTCAATTCGAGTCCGCGCACCAGCACCTCGCCACCGTCGAACTGGTCGCCGATTGCGCCCCCACCGCCGGTCGAGGCGGTTACGGTGCCCACCAGGTTGTCGTAGTCGTTGTTAAAGGCGATCGCCTCGAGCGCGAGTCGCTCGCCGGCGTAACGGAAACCGAGCTCGACGTTCAGGCTGTCCTCCTCGCTGGCCGTGCTGCCCGGCGCCGGCGGGTTGTAGCCGCGATGGACGCCGGCCAGCACGCGCCATTGATCGTTCAGGCGATACAGAGCGCCGAAGCCCGGGATCAGCACCGACGCCGAATTCGTGCGCACCCGGGTCGGCCCGGCGACTCTCGACGGATCAGCGGTCGAATAGTCGAACCGCGTCATGTCGATGTCCTCGACGCGCAGCCCCGGCGTGAACGTCCAGGCGCCGGTCCGCACTTCCGCGTCGACGAAATACGACACCGCATCGGCGCGGCTCACCCGGTTCGCCTGCGACCCCGGCGCACCGGTCGACGTCTGCACGAGCATGCCGTTTTCCATACGAAACCCGTCCTCGCTCTGCAGCCGGTCTTCCTCGTCCTCGTGCACGCGCACGCCGGCCGTCAGCGCGACCTGCATGTCGCCCCACAACAGCTCGCGGCCCAGCTTCGCCTGCACGCCCTGCGCGTAGTAGGCGCGGTTGTTGTGCCGCTTCACGATCGCATCGTCCGGGCTGTCGGAGCCGGTCAGGTAGCCGTATTCGATCGCGTACATGTTCGGATCGTCCAGCACCGCGCCGATGCCGGTGCCGTTCACCGACTGCAGCTTGAACCAGTTGGGCGCAAAGTC
>CALKYK010000264.1 GCA_938003715.1 uncultured Gammaproteobacteria bacterium | reverse complement strand
AGCGACCGGTCGCGAAACAGGAACACCAGCACCGCGCCGGCGACGAAACCGCCGACGTGTGCCCAGCACGCAACGCCGCCGCCCTTGGCCCCGATGGAACCGACGCCGCTGACGACCTGCACGAGGAACCAGTAGCCGAGCATCAGCATTGCCGGGACCGCGAACGTCGTTACGTAAAATCCGAAAATGATCAGCATGTGCACGTGCACGCGTGGGTACAGGAAGATGTACGCGCCCATGACGCCGCCGATCGCGCCCGAGGCACCGACCATCGGTATCGGCGACTGAGGGTCCGCGGCAACCTGAGCTGCGGCCGCGGCAAGACCGCACAGCAGGTAGAAGGCCACGAAGCGGCCCGGGCCCATCGCGTCCTCGACGTTGTCGCCGAAGATCCACAGGAACCACATGTTGCCGATGATGTGGAACCAACCGCCATGCAGGAACATCGACGTGAACGCCGTGTACCAGGTCGACGTGTCGCCGATGACGCACGCCGTGCCCGGGCCGATCGGCAGCCGCGTCCCGGCCGGTACCGTCTGCAGCAGTTCGCCCGGGATCAGACCGAGGTTGCAAACGGACCCCGACAACAGCGGTTCGGCACCGAGGCCCTGCACGAACACCCAGGCGAGCACGTTCAGCGCCACGATCGTATAGGTCGCGTACGGTGTCAGTACCGACGGGTTGTCATCGCGGATCGGGAACATGGCGTCTCAGCCCGGCTCAGGCGATCGCCTGTTCGGCACCGCGGCGTGCACGCAGTTCGCCAAACGCGCGCGCCAGCACCTGCGACTGCTTCGGGTTCATGGCCGCAACGTTGACCCGGGCATGCGGCAACATATAAATGTGATGCTCGCGTTCGAGCGCGAGCTGTTCGGCCGCGCTGACGGGCAGGCAGGAAAACATGCCGTACTGGCGGGTGAGGAACCCGGCGTCGAAGCCGGGGTTCTCCGCTTCGATCGTTGCCTTAAGATCGGCGCGCATCGACGTCACGTGCTGCCGCACCGAATCGAGCTCGCTGCGCCACAGCGCCACGAGTTCGGCGTCGGCAAGTATTTCGTGCACGATCGCCGCACCGTGATTCGGCGCCATGAAGTAGAGTTCGCGCGCCGTGTCGCGCAGCTTGCGACGCACACTCGCCGCATCTTTCGCGTCCGGCGGCACCACGATCGACAGCAGTCCGGCCCGCTCGCGGTAGATGCCGAACGACTTCGACGACGAAACGGTCAGCAGCAGCTGCGGCACCTGCGATGCGAGCAGCTGCAGACCTTCGACGTCGGCGTCGATGCCGCGGCCGAAGCCCTGGTAGGCGATGTCGACGAACGGCACCGCCCCGGTTCGATTGACGATGTCGGCGATGCGTTCCCAGTGCCCGGCTTCGAGATCCGCGCCGGTCGGATTGTGACAGCAGCCGTGCAGCAGCAGAATGTCGTCGCGGCGCAGCTTTTCGAGGTCCTCGAGCATCCCGTCCACGTCGAGCAGTGCCGACTCGACGTCGTAGTACCGGTAGCGACACACCCCCATGCCGGCGCGGGTGAAGAAGTCGAGCTGGTGCCCCCAGACCGGCTGCGATGCCCAGACCCGTGCGCCGGGTGCGAGCTGCGTGACGAGTTCCGCCGCCAGCCGCAGCGCGCTGCCGGCGCCGGGCGTCTGCGCGGACAGCACCCGCCCGTCGCGGCGGACCTCGTGTGCGTCACCGAGCGCGAGGCGTTCGACATCGTCGCAGTAGTCCGCGTTACCGAGCGGCGACAGGTACGACTTCGGCAGCTTCTTTTCGAGCAGCCGCGCTTCCGCGCGGCGTACGCATTCCATCACCGGGACCTGGCCCGACTCGTCGCGGAACACGCCGATACCGAGATCGATCTTGTCCGGATGCGTATCGGCGGCGAGGCGCGCGAATACGCCCTCGATGGCGTCGTTTTGGTAGCCGTGGAAATCGCGGAACATGGCGCGGATTGTAGGGGCCGGGGCGGAGCCTGACTACCAGAGCCCCAGCGAACCGCCGAAGCGGCGCTCGAATTCGTCGCGGTCCGCGGCGTCGAGCCGGAAGCATGCATCGAGGCCGGAGCGGCACGGGTCGCCGGCGTCGCGAATCGCTTCCTGCCAGGGTTCGGGCTGCATGCGGCCGACCAGGTAGACCTCGACGTCGTCGTCCGGTGTCGCTCCCGGGAACGTGACGGTACGCCAGCGCGCGATGCTGCGGCCGTCGCGATTCGCGTCGCCGGTCATTACGACGCGCATACCGCTGGCGAACATGGCCGGCGTGAATCCCATCTCGCGCAGCAGCGTGCCGGACTGCTGCGATTCGAATACCCAGTCCGTGCCGTCGTCCGTCGTGACCCGAAAATACGAATGCGGGTTGATGATGCGCGCACCGCGCAGCGTGCCCTCGATCACCACGATGTCGTCGCCAAAGAAGGCAGTCGCTGCATGGTGCGCGAGCGCAGGCATCGCGCACAACGAGGCAAGTACGAGTGCAAGTCTATTCAGGGTCATCGTCGTTGCCGAAGAATTCGTCGAGATCCGGCGCATCGTCGAACAGGAGCTCCGAAGCATCGACACAGTCCCAGGGTTCGAGCGCGTGATCGCCGATGCGCGACCACTCGCGGCGATGCATCAGGAACGGCCGCTCGTAATACTCGGGATCGTCCAGCACCATGTCCATCAGCAGGTTGCCGGGTGTCGGCGCCGGCCACCAGCGCTCGACGATGCGCGCGCGTGTGCCGGTCGGCGCACCGATGCGGCCGTCGCCCGCGATGGCAGCGAACGCTGGCGCGAGGTGCGTCGTCTCGATGACCAGCGTATCGCCTTCGATGCGCCCGGTCGAAAAACCGTGCAGCGTGTGCGGCGTGTCCGCTGGCGGTGTGCGTCCGTCCAGGAAGATTTGCCGCACGACGTCGCCGTACTGGTAGCGGATCGTGATGACGTCTGCGCCCTGCTCGATGCGAATGTCGTAAAGCGTGCGGGTGTTCAGGCGGGCCAGCCCGTCACGCGCGCACTCGACGGAGCCGTCGTGGCGCGCGTCGATGGTCAGGCCGCGTCCCGCGTCGTTATACGGAAACGCGACGCAGCGCGTCTCCCACCTGCCGTTGATCCTCTCGTCACAGGGGCCGATCGCGATCAGCGGGCCGGCGAATTCATAGGTACCGGTGAAGTCGATTGCCGCATCGTCGCGGGCAGCCGCGGTGGCAGGCAGCAGCAACGCGGCGGCCACGACCGCGATCGTACGTCG
>CALKYK010000263.1 GCA_938003715.1 uncultured Gammaproteobacteria bacterium | reverse complement strand
TGCAGGAAAGCCGGCGGTTTTTTCAGCAGGCCTCAGCCGCGGATCCCGAGTTCGCCCTGGCCCACGCTGCTCTCGCTGACAGTACCGCTTTGCTGGTGCTGTACGGGGGATTGCCCGAATCCGCTTACGCGGAGGCGGAAAGCCACGCGCAGCGCGCGTTGACCCTGGATGGCGATCTCGGGGAGGCGCATACGTCACTCGGCTTCATCCGCTGGCGCCAGAACCGCTTTCGGCCTGCCGACCTCGATGTCGCCGAGGCCAGCTTTCAGGCGGCACAGCAGTTCGCGCCGAACTACGCCCCGGCCTACCAGTGGCACGCAATGATGCTGCTCGATGCCGGCCGCAAGGCCGAAGCCGCCGACATGATGCGGCGCGCGATTGCGCTGGACCCGTGGGATCCGATGCTGCACACGGATCTCGGCTCGATTTATGCGCAGATCGGCGTGAATGAAGCCGCGCTGACCAGTTTTCACCGGGCGCTGGACATCGCACCCGGCTACGCACCGGCGATGACGGAACTCGGCGCCTACTACCTTTGGCACGGAGAAGGGGCCGCGTCCCTTGGCTGGTATCGACAGGCACTCGCGATCGATCCGTCGAATATCGGAGCGAATGCGCGCAAGATCAGCGCGCATCTCGCACTCGGCCAGGTCGACCTGGCCGACGCGCAGTTCGCCCGTCTCGAGGCGATGCCCGAGACCTTCTGGCAACGTGTCTATTCGATCATTCTCGCGGACGAACGTGGCGATGCTGCAACCGTGCTGCGCGTCGCGGGCGACTGGCTTGCCGAAAACCCCCAGTGTGTATTCTGCCTCGAAATGAGCGGCTGGTACCTCACCGACGCGGGCCGCGCCGCTGAGGCCGTGGCGCTGTTCCGCCGGCACGCGCCGATGCTGTTTGCGGACGTGCCGTCAGAGATCCGGCAGAGCAACCTGTATTACATCGCGCCGCTCGCCTACGCGCTGCTGGCGGACGGCCAGCCGGAAGCGGCCGCGAAGCTTATCGATGCGGCGCTGGATGCGGCACCGAACATACCGCGGATTCTGATGGGTCACCGCGGACTGGGTGCGGAAGACGTGCGCTGGCACCTGCTGATGGGCGACGAGGACGCAGCCATCGCCGCATTGACCGATGCTTTCGACTCCGGTTGGCGACTCAGGCACCCGCGCAGCGAGAAGCGCTTGTTCGATCGGCTGACGCATCGCGCCGAATTCCAGGCGCTCGTCGACGCGCTGCATGCGCACATGCGCAACCAGCGCCTCAAGGACGAAAAGTCGAATCCTCCCGCGAAAGAGAATGCCGCCCGCTAATCTTCGGCCACGCGCCTTGCGCGAGTTCTCGTGACTCGTTCGCGGCTTACAGGCCCTTGGCCACTCCTGCACCGCGCGGATCGGTTGCGCCGCTGAATCGCACGCCATCCTCGACGTATTCGATCGCGAGGCCGTTTGCGTTGCCGAAATACCGAACTTCGATGTCGTGACCCATGTCAGCAAGCGCATCCCGAGTGGCCTGCGGGATCGTTTCCTCGACCGCAAGCGTGTTCGGCTCGATGAATGCAATTCGGGACGCGGGGGTCGCTTCCTCTATCGTCATTTCGCAGTCGAGTATGTTCATGATCATCTGCGCGACGGTCTGCGTGTTCGTATGTCCGCCCGTCGTGCCGACCGCGATGACCGGCCGTCCGTCGCGGAAAATGATCGACGGGGCGTCGCTCGACAGCTTGCGCCGGCCGGGATGGGCGTCCATCGGGTTGCCGGCGGGTTCGAACGTGCAATAGCGCAGGGAGTTGTTGAGAAAGAAGCCGGTGCCCGCCGGCATGATCTTGCTGCCGAACAGCCCGCCGAGCGTCACGGTCGCCGATACGACGTTGCCTTCCGCGTCCGCGACGACGAAATGGGTCGTGTTCTCGCTGTTGGCCGTGACGATCCCCGTGTAGTCGAAGTCCTTCGCCCGCTGTGCGTCGATCGTTGCAACGCGGCTTTGCCAGTAATCACTAGACAGCAACCGGTCGTAGGGCGGCGGCCTGACGTCCGGGTCGCCGGAGTACGCGAGCCGATCCCAGTAGGCGAGCTTCGTGATTTCGGCGAAGTGGTGCAGGTACGCGAGAGAGTTGTGCCCCATGTCGCGGGCGCCGACCAGGTCCATCATGCCGAGACGCTCGAGCATCGGGAACGCCCCGGCCGGCGCCGGCGGCGTGTAGATATCGTGGCCCACGTACTCGCGGCGCAACGGCGTCCACCATTCGGCGACATGATTCTCCAGGTCGACCATGGCCAGGAAGCCGCCCGCTTCGCGCATCGCCTCGTCGATGGCGCGACCGAGGCTTCCCCCGTAAATCGCGGCCGGCCCCTCTTCGGCCAGAATGCGCAGCGTGCCGGCGAGATCTGCCTGCACCAACGTGTCGCCGACGCCAAGCGGTCGGCCGCCGCGGCCGAAAATTTCCTTCGCCTCAGCGGAGAATTCGTCGTAGGCGAGTTCGACGTAACTAGCGATGCGCCCGTCGAGCACGTAGCCGTTTTCGGCAGCGTCGATCGCCGGCTGCAGCAGCTCGCCCCAGGTCAGCGAGCCGTAGCGTTTGTGCATGGCCTCCCAGGCATGGCTCGCGCCGGGCGTCGACACCGCTTTCGCGCCGACGCGATTGTCCATGTAGTTCGGCGTCGGCGGCCGGTACACGTCCGGGTCGACGCCCACGGGTATCTTGCCGCTCGCATCGAGGAACATCGGAGATCCTTCCGCAGCAGCGTAGACCATGATCGTGCCGTATCCGCCCATGCCGGACATCATCGGCTCGACGACGTTAAGAGTAGAGGCGATTGCGACGGCGGCATCGAAGGCATTGCCGCCGCTGTCGAGGATGGACAGCCCGGCCTCGGTGGCGACGGGATGCGCCGTCGATACGAAGGCGCGCGTGTACGCCGCGTCCGGCGCGGCAGCGACGGACTCCGGCTGCCGGTCGCCACAGGCCGCGGCCAGGGTCATGACAATCAGGACCAGGTGTCGGTTCATACGCATCGCAGGCTCCCCCCGAAAACGTGCGTCACAGGGGCCAGCTTCCGATATCACGCCTGCCGAAGCAACTGCTGGCGTTTCTCGTTGACAATGAGCAGCAGCTGCGCGGCGGCCTCGGCGTCGCACATGGCGCGGTGGTGACTATGCAGCGGGATGTCGTACGCGCGCGCGAGCGCGGCAAGGCTGTAGGAGCGGTGGCCGGGGTAGAGCCTGCGCATAG
>CALKYK010000262.1 GCA_938003715.1 uncultured Gammaproteobacteria bacterium | reverse complement strand
GCCTGTTCAGGGTCGCGCCGGTGTGGGTGGCGCTGCGGGTCCTTGGCGCGATCCTGGGCACGATGACCGCGTTCACGCTCGGCCCCGAATTCATCTGGCATGCGGCGACGGGCGGCACGGTGCTGAACGTGCTGGCCGTCAACATCGTGCCGATCTTCCTGTTCGCCGGGCTGCTGATGCCGTTTCTCACCGACTACGGCCTGATGGAATTCGTCGGCACGATGCTGAAGAAAATCTTTCGCCGCCTCTTCACGCTGCCGGGACGGTCCGCGATCGATGCGCTGGCGTCGTGGATGTCGTCGGCCCCGGTCGGTGTCCTGATTACGATCCAGCAGTACATCGCCGGCCACTATACCGGCCGGGAAGCGGCCGTGATCGCAACCAACTTCAGCGTCGTGTCGGTGCCGTTCGCGCTGCTCGTCGCCAAGACCGTCGGCGTCGACGACCGCTTCCCCGAGTACTATCTCGCCGTCGTCGTCACCGGCGTCATCACGGCGATCATCATGCCGCGCATTCCGCCGCTGTCGCGCTTCGCCGATACGCCTTACGACTCGCTGCACCCGATGCGCGAGACGCACTCGAGCGAGGGCGGCCTGTTTCGCGAGGCCGTGCAGCTCGCGACCGAACGCGCCGCTAAGGCACCGCCGCTGAAGCAGCAATTCCGCACAGCGGCCGGTCATATCCTGGACATCTGGTTCGGCCTCGTGCCGGCCGTGATCGCGGTCGGCGGTGTCGGGCTGATGATCGCCGAGTACACGAGCGTGCTCGGCGTCATCACCGCGCCGCTGGTGCCGGTGCTCGAATGGTTCGGACTGCCGGAAGCGGCGGCCGCGGCGCCGGCGCTCGTCGCCGGATTTCTCGACATGTTCCTGCCGGCGCTGCTGGTGGCGAACGTCGATGCGGAAATGACGCGATTCGTGATCGGCGTCATCTCGGTGACGCAGCTGATCTACATGTCGGAGATCGGCATCCTGATGATCAAGTGCGAAATCCCGCTCAGGTTCTGCCACCTCGCCGTGGTGTTCCTGCTGCGCACGGCGATCGGCCTGCCGATCGTCATGGCCTACGCGCACCTCGTGGTGTTCTGAAGCCCCCTCAGTCGAACAGTCCGGATTTCGCGAGCTGGCGCGCGATGCCGGTCATCTCGTGACCTTCGGCGTTCGCATCGAAGCTGCCGAAGAAGGCGATCACGAGATCGCGCGACGGCGATACGTACAGCCCCTGTCCGCCGTAGCCGCCCTTGAAGAAGTCACCGTCCGCCATGACGAAGTCCCACTGGTAGCTGTTGTGCAGCACCGCTTCGCCGTCGACGTATCCCTGCGACTCGTCGAGGGCGACGCGATAAATCTCCGGGCGGCCGCCCCGCTGAATGTTGTCGAGGTAGCGGTCGGAGACGAGCGGATTCGTCCCGTGGCGCCCGCTCGGCGTGAACAGCAGGCCGAAGCGCGCCATGTCGCGCAGCGTGGAGCTGATGCCGCCACTCGCGATCGGCACGCCGCGTCGCGGGGCAACGAAGAAAGCGTCGGACTCGGCGGCCATGCGCTGACAGCTCTCCGGGCTGAGGAGGTCGACGTAGCTGCGTCCGGTGATCGCTTCCGCGAGCCAGCCAAGGATGAAGGTATTCGGTGACGTGTACTCGAAGGCTTCGCCTGCGGGCCGGTGCGATTGCAGACTTGCCATGTAGGTGAACGGACTGTCCATAGTCCTGTCCGTCGCGCGCAGCCAGCCGAGCGACGCCTCGTACTGGTAATAGCAGCGGTCGGGGTTACTGTAGGCGCCTTCCTCACCCTCCAGGCAGCCGATGCCGGACGCCATGTCGAGAACGTCACGCACGCGGACGCCGGCCCAGCCGGATCCCGACAGCGACGGCAGGTATTTCTCGACGGCGCGCGCGACGTCGATCTGCCCGCGGTCTTCCAGCAATGCGATCAGCGTTGCCGCGTGCGCTTTCGACACCGACATGTACAGGTGCTTGTCTTCCGGGCGCATGCGCGGATAGGACTCGAACACGACCTGGCCGCGGTGCAGGACCAGCGCCGCATTGACCGTCGAGTTCGCGACGTAGTCCGCCAGCACCACGTCGCCCTGCTGCGTGCGCACCGTGAAACCGGAGACGTCGCTGCGCGGCACGTAGGGCAGGGGGCGCACCGGCCCCTTGCGGTGAATGACGGAATGGTTCCAGAACTCGGTCATGTTCAGGAACACGTAGCGCATCAACGGACCGCCGTCGTCCCAGTTGTCGGGCGTCCATTGATTCCGGTATCGGGTTGCGTCCTCGAGCGTGTAGCCGTTGGCGTCGGCAAGCGCCGCTGCACTTTGCAGAAACGCTGCGACGATCAGTATCAAACGGGTCACAGGTGCCGCACCGATCAGGCCAGCGGCGGCCGTTCGCGCGCGACCCCCAGCTCGGCTTCCAGCGCGCGACCGGCAACGATCAGCTTGCCCTCGTCGAACAGGCTGCTCCACAGGCTGACCGAGCGCGGGACGCGATACAGCGTCTCGTCGTTGTCGTTTTCGGGATTGTCGAACAGCGGGCGCGGGGTCTGCTCCTCGAAGCCGGCGCGCATCGCGAGACATGGCTGGCCGGTGAAATTCGTCAACCTCAGCATCGGGTTGCCGAAGCTCGGACCGAACACGACGTCGACCTGGGCGAAGAAGTCGTGAGTATCGCGCATCACGATGCGTCGCAGGCGCTCGGCCTGCACGTAATCCACGGCCGAGAAGAATCGCGATTCGCGGAAGCTGTTCGGCCACGCGTTGTCGATCTGCCGCCGCAGCAGGTCATCACGCCCGGACAAGCTCAGTTCCTCGAACGCCGCCGCCGACTCGATGCTCAATGCGGGCATGATCTCGCTGATCGGCAGGTCGGGCAGCGTCAGCTCGATCACGTCGGCACCAAGTCGCCGCACAGCTTCCAGTGCGGCAAGGTCCGTCGAGCGAACGTCCTCTCCCTCGAACCAGCGCGGATCGTAGCCGATCGTCAGTTCACCGACGGGGCGCCGCCCGTCGTACGCGAAGCCCATGTCGATCGATCCCGCATCGTACGGGTCGTAT
>CALKYK010000261.1 GCA_938003715.1 uncultured Gammaproteobacteria bacterium | reverse complement strand
TCGCCAGCACGACGACCTCGACGAGCCGCAGCTCGACACGCTCTGGTATCACATCGAGGACGCCGAATTCTCGCTCGGCGATTTCGAATTGCGCTATCGCATGCACCACCGCGCCGGTCGCGCCATCACCGCGGTGCTGGAGGGCGCGGTCGACGAGCGCATCCGTAATGACGCCGCGTTCCGCCTTGCGCGCATCCACTTCCAGAAAGGACAGATGAACGACGCGATGCGCGCGCTTGCGCGCATCGAGGGCAAGGTGCCGGACGCCATCCGCGACGACGTCGAATGCCTGCGCGCGAACACCGTCCTCGCAACAATGCGACCGGCCGAAGCCGCCGAGGCGCTGCGTGCGCTGCAGTCCTCGGATCGCTACCGCGCGTTCGCGGCCTACAACCTCGGTATCGCGTTCCTCAAGGACGGGCAGCGCGATGCGGCGCTCGAGCAGCTCGACCGCGCCGGCCAGATATCCGCGAACGATCCCGCCGATCTTGCGATCCGCGACAAAGCCAACCTCGTACTCGGCACCGTGCTGCTCGAGGATGCCGATTACGACGCGGCGGTGCCGTACCTGAATCGCGTACGGCTCGACGGTCCGTTTTCCAACCAGGCACTCCTGAGCGCCGGCTGGGCGAACCTGTCTGCCGAGCGCATCGACCGCGCGGTCGTGCCGTGGAGCATCCTCGCCGAACGCGAGGTGACCGATGCCGCCACGCAGGAAGCGCTGCTCGCGCTGCCATATGCGTACAGCAAGCTCGACGTGCACGGGCGCGCCGCCATTCACTATGGCAAGGCACTCGACGCCTTCGGCGTCGAAATCGACCGGCTGAACGCGTCGATCGAAAGCATCCGCGACGGCAAATTCCTCGAGGCGCTGGTCCGCGAAGAAATCCGCAAGGACAAGGACTGGGTGATACGGCTGCGTTCCCTGCCCGAGGCGCCCGAGACGTTCTATCTCATGGAACTGCTCGCGTCGCACGACTTCCAGACCGGGCTGCAGAACTACCTGGACCTCGCGGACCTGAAGCGCAAGCTCGAGTCCTGGCAGGCTGGCTTCGACGCCTACGCCGAGATGGTGGACATCCGGCACGCGCACTACGAGCCGCTTTTGCCGGACGTCGACACGAAATTCCGCGAGCTCGATTCGCGGCTGCGTCTGCGCAGGGAGCAGCACAGGACGCTGGTCAGGCGGCGTGACGACTTGCTGACGACGCCGCGTCCGGAATTCCTCGCGACGCCCGAGGAGCGGCGCATCGCCGAGCGCCTGGACGGAATGCACGCGGCGCTGGTCGTCTCCGATGCGCCGCAGGCTGCGCGCCAGCTCGAGCGCGTGCGCCGCCTGCAGGGCGCACTGACCTGGCGTCTCGAAACCGAATACCACGCGCGGCTGACCGAGTTCGACCGCAACCTGCGCACGCTCGATGACGCAATGGCCGTCGCACAGGCGCAATACGACCGCTACGTGCGCATGCGCCAGGCAGCGACGCACAGCTACGTCGGCTACGAGCAGCCGATCGGCGAGCTGCGCGCGAACGTGACGGGTGCGCTGCAGCGCATCGGCATCCTGATGGCGCGCCAGGGGCACCTGCTCGAGGTCGTGGCCATCGAGGAACTCGTCGCCCGGCGCGGCCGTCTCGAGAGCTACGGCGACAAGGCGCGCTTTGCGCTCGCCGACAGTTACGACCGCGCGACGCAGGCGCAGGCGCAGAGGGCCGTCGAGGAATGATGCGGCGCCTCGCATTGATGCTGGCTGCAGCCGCTGTGGCGGGCGGCTGCGCGACCGTGCAGCAGCACGGCACGCTCGCCGAGCTCGAGACGATGGCGCCCGACATCGACGAGGTTTATCTGGAAGACAGCCTCGAGCGCGCCGCGGCAAGCTATCGCCGCTACCTGGAAGAAACGTCCGAAAGCGCACGCACGCCCGAGGCGATGCGACGCCTTGCCGACCTGCAGATCGAACAGGAATACGGCATCGTCGGCGGCGGCAAGGTCGTCGGAAGGGCGGCGCCCGATAACGGCTACTCAGTCGGGCAGCTCGGCGCCGGGCCGCGCAAGGTGTCGTCGTCCGCTCACGGGGAGTCTGATCAGGCGTTCGAGGCGCGGGCAAGCGAACGCCAGCAGCTTCTCACTCGCGACACCGCGCTCGATGCGCCGCTGCCGGACGGCACGGAGTCCGGCGTGCCGCAGGGGCCGCGCGACGCCATCGATACCTACTGGAAGATTCTCGAGACCTACCCGAATTACGAGCGCAACGACCAGGTGCTGTATCAGCTCTCGCGCGCCTACGACGAGGTCGGCGAGCCGGACCAGGCGATGGAGGTCATGGACCGCTTCGTTGCCGAGTACCCGCACTCGAAGTACCTGGACGAGGTGCACTTCCGCCGCGGCGAGTACTTCTTCGTACGCAAGAAATACCTCGATGCCGAGGAGGCCTACGGCGAAATCATTCGCATGGGCACGATCACGTCCTACTACGAGCTCGCGCTCTACAAGCTGGGGTGGGCGCTTTACAAGCAGGAGCTGTACGAGGAGGCGCTGCACAACTACATCGCGATGCTCGACCATCGTCTCGCGACCGGATACGACTTCGACCAGGTCGAAGGAGAGGACGAGGAGCTCCTGGTCGCCGACACGTTTCGCGTCGGCTCGCTGAGTTTCTCGATCCTCGGCGGACCCGAAGTCGTCGACGAATACTTCGCCGAACACGGCCACCGCGCCTATGCCGACAAGGTCTACGGCAACCTCGCCGAGTTCTATTTCGGCAAGCTGCGCTACGAAGATGCAGCGTCGGTGTACAAGTCGTTCATCGAGCTGAACCCGTACCACCGCGAGTCGCCGTACTTCGGCATGCGCGTCGTCGAGATCTACGAGGAGGCAGGCTTCCCGCTGCTCGTCGTCGAAGCGAAGAAGACGTTTGCCGCCGACTACGCGCTGGAGGCCGACTACTGGCGTTACGTCGACGTGACGGAATCCGGCGAGGTCGTAGACTTCCTGAAGGCGAACCTCACCGATCTCGCCGGCCACTACCACGCGCTGTACCAGGCAGACGAACTCGCGGACGACCGGCCGGCGAGCTTCGCCGAGGCCTCGCGCTGGTACCGGCAGTTCCTGCGCTCGTTCCCGGATGACGAGCAATCGCCGCAGATCAATTACCAGCTCGCCGACCTGCTGCTCGAGAACGGCGACTTCACCGAGGCGGCGGAGGAGTACGAGCGCACGGCGTACGACTACGCACCGCACGAGAAGGCGTCCTCGGCCGGCTACGCCGCGGTGTACGCGCATCGCGAACAGCTTGCTGTTGCGTCCGAGGCGGGCATGGCTGCCGCAAGGCTCGCGACCGTCGAGAGCTCGCTCAGGTTCGCCGACGTATTTCCCGAACACGAACAGGCGGCCGTCGTGCTCGGCGCGGCCGCCGACGACCTGTACGAAATGCAGGACTTCGCCCGCGCCATCGAGTCGGCGCGCACGCTGATCGAGCGCTATGCCGATGCCGACGTCGCGCTGGTCCGGAGCGCCTGGACTGTCGTCGCGCATTCGTCAATCGAGATCGAGGCGTTCGTCGATGCGGAGACCGCCTATTCGAACGTGCTTGCGCTGACGCCTGCCGACGACGAAAGCCGGCCGGCGATCGTCGACGGCCTGGCCGCGTCGATCTACAAGCAGGGCGAACAGGCGAACGCGCTCGAGGACTACCGCGCCGCCGCCGACCACTTCCTGCGCATCAAGGCGCTTGCGCCGACGTCGTCGATCCGCACCGCAGCGGAGTACGATGCCGCTGCGGCGTTGATCCGCCTCGCCGACTGGGCGGGCGCATCCGCTGTACTCGAAGAGTTCCGCGTGACGCATCCGGAGCACGAACTCAGCACGGAAGCGACGAAACAGCTTGCGCACGTGTACCGGGAAGACGGCCAGATCGAGCGCTCTGCGGCCGAGCACGAGCGGATTTCGGCGGAAGCGGAGGACCCGGAACTCTCCCGCGAGGCGCTGTTGACCGCCGGCGAACTGTACGACGAGGCCGAAGCAACGGCCGAAGCCATCCGCGTTTTCGAGCGCTACGTCGGGGACTATCCGCGACCGCTCGACATCGCGATGGAAACCCGGACCCGGCTCGCCGACATCTACAGGGATGAAGGCGATACGGGTCAGTACCACGCGATGCTGGGGCGCATTGTCGACGCCGACCGCGATGCGGGTGCCGATCGCAGCGACCGCAGCCGTTACCTGGCTGCGAAGGCCGCGCTGGTGCTTGCCGAGCTCGAGCATGCGCGCTTCGCCGAGCTCGAGCTCCGGCAGCCGTTCGAGGAAAGCCTCGCGGAGAAGCAGCGGCGCATGGACACTGCGCTGGCTTCTTTCGAGAACCTGGTTGAGTACGAAGTTGCCGAGGTGACGGCGGCGGCTACCTATTTCATCGCCGAAACCTACATGGGCTTTTCCGACGCCCTGCTCGAATCCGAGCGGCCGGCCGGGCTGACCGACGCCGAACGGCTTGACTACGACCTCGTCATCGAAGAGGAAGCGTTCCCGTTCGAAGAGCGCGCGATCGAAGTGCACGAAGAGAACTTCGGTTTCATCGCGAACGGTGTCTACAACGACTGGGTGCAGAAAAGCCTCGACCGGCTCGCCGTACTGATGCCCGGCCGCTACGCGAAAGCGGAGATCAGCGGCGGCTTAATCGGCTCCATCGATTCCTACGCGTACCGCATGCCGATTGCGCCGCCGCCCGATCTGGATGGAGTCGAAGACATCGAGGTGACCGACGCCGACGTCCCGGGGGATGCGCCGGCGGCCGCACGTGTGAGCGGGGTCGAGCATGAGTAGCGGGGCTCCCATGAGGACGGTGAACAATCGTATCGGCTTGCTGAGCCTGCTGGTTTCCCTATGCGTCGCAGGTTGCGCGACGACACCGACGGAAGCGCCGCCCGCGCGGATCGAGATCCAGGACGCCGTGGGCTTCACGATCGTCGAGGAAGCGCACATCGACGGCGACGTTCGGGCCGACTACGAGCGCGGTCTCGAACTCCTGCGCCAGCAGCGCGAGCGCGAAGGCATCGCGATCCTTAAGCAGGCGGTTGCCGGGAACCCGCACCTCGCGACACCGCACATCGACCTCGGCATCGCCCTGCACGCAGCCGGCGACCTCGAGGCCGCCGAGCAAAGCCTGAAGCAGGCGCTGGCGATCAATCCGCAGCACCCGATTGCGTTGAACGAGCTTGGCATTGTGTACCGCAAGACCGGACGCTTCGCCGAGGCGCGGCAAAGTTACGAAGCCGCGCTCGACTTCTATTCCGGCTATCACTATGCCCGGCGCAACCTCGCGGTGCTCTGTGACCTGTACCTCGCGGACCTGCGCTGCGCGCTGCAGAACTACGAGGCCTACATGCAAACCGTGCCGGAGGACCGCGAGGTCTCTATCTGGATCGCCGACCTCAAGCTGCGCATGGAAGGGGGTATGCGATGAAGCTGCTCGGAACAAAAGCACTGCTGCTACTGCTGCTGTCGCCGGCGCTGGCGTTCGGCCAGGAGGCGACTGACGAGGCACCTGCCGCAGAACAGGCCGCGGCGAACACCGAAGCAGAACCACAGGGAGACGGCATCGAATCGCCGCGCGCGATGTCCGGCATGTCGATCCTCGGCAACGAGGAGGCGCCGAAAGCGCTGGTGATCATTCCGTGGAAGTCGTCGGAAATCGGTGACGACCTCGACCTGACCGAATCGCTGGATGATCGCGCGAAACCGGTCGATCGCGACGTGTTCCTGCGCGAACTGCGCTTCTATGAAATACGCAGCGGCGGTGAAGAGTGAATAGCCGGGGATTTAACGTGGACTGCATCACATCGATCGTGTCGACCGGCGTCTATTCTTTGCCGGGCTCCTCGAAACAACCCGCACATTTTGTCAAATGAGGATTTTCCGATGGACTTTCTCTATTCGATAGTCAGCTTTTTCGAGTCGGGCGGTGCATTCATGTAACCGA
>CALKYK010000260.1 GCA_938003715.1 uncultured Gammaproteobacteria bacterium | reverse complement strand
TGGTCGACCTGTTCCAGACCACGCTCGACCGGATCGTACTGCTGGCGGTACTGATGCCGGTGGTTCCGAGCATGGGTGGCGTCGCCGGCACGCAGGCACTCGTAGTCATCACCCGCGCCATGGCGCTGGGGCAGATCGACCGCAACAACGCGGAGCGCATCCTGTGGAAAGAGATCTCGGTCGGACTGCTGAACGGCATCGGCTGGGCAATCGTGGTCGCCATCGTCACGTTCCTGTGGTTCGGCGAATGGCGCATCGGCCTGGTGATCGCCGGCGCGATGATTGCGAACATGGCGACGGCGGCGCTGGCCGGTTTCTCGGTGCCGCTGCTCCTGAAGCGCCTGAACATCGATCCGGCGCTGGCCGGCGGCGTCGTGCTGACGACGATCACCGATGTCGTCGGATATGGCTCATTTTTGGGTCTGGGCGCCCTATTCCTCCTGTAACTAATCAGCAGGAAACGCCTCAGGCGATAGCGAGACAAGGCGCAGGCGATCGAAAAACCGCAGTGTACACGGCAGTACATGAGCATTTTTGAGATCGCTTGCAGCGCCGTATCGCGGCGGCCGAGGCTTTTCTGGCAGGACTCGCTGCTAGGACTCGTTGGACCAGGCGGCGAGATCCTTCTTCACCCAGGGCGGCGCAAACAGGCGCGGCACCTCGTTGCCGCTGATGAAATCCAGGATCTGCTCCCTGCATTGCATCGCGTCGTTGTAGCCGAGATCGATCAGCGCCTGCGTATAGCTTTGCTCGAACAGGAGGAAGCTCAGCAGCCGGTCCTCGCTCTTGCTGCGGCCGCGGATGCCGCGCAACAGGCCGCGGACCGGCAGCGGCAGGTCCCGGCGGTGCTCATGCGCGATGACCCTGAGATCGCGGCTCGGCAGGATCACCATCGTGTCGATGGGCCGCATCTTTTCGAGCGAAGCGCTGCGGTGTTCGGGCTTCACGGAATCGATGAGCTGGTTGATACGGGTCATGCGCTCGAGGTCGGAATACAGCCCGTCCATGAACAGCGTGTCGAGCATGTAGCCGGCGATCTGCGCAAAGCTCGGAAACGGCTGCGGATTGGCTGGATCCGGCGGCGGCACCGCGGCCTCGTCGCGAATGCCGATAACCAGGATGCGGTCGGCGCCCAGGTGAATGGCCGGGCTGAGCGGCGTCGCCTGGCGCATCGCGCCGTCGCCGTAGTATTCGCCGTTGATCATGACCGGCGGAAAGATCATCGGCACTGCAATGCTCGCCATCAGGTGGTCGAGATTGATCGCCTGGCGGATGCCGGTGCGGCGCGTGCGCGACCAGCCTTCGCAGTCGGGCGCGCCCTGGAAAAACGACGTCGAGCGCGCCGAACCGTAGCCGGCCGCGGTCACTGTGACCGCCCGCAGGTGCCCGGCGTCGATCGACGCCTGGATACGCGGAAAACGGATGTTCCGCGACAGGAGCGAGCGCAGCGGCGAATTGTCGAGCAGCGACTTCGGCGTGCCGACGAGAAATCCGCCGAGGACGATCGAGGCGAACCAGTGCAGGCTGCTCTTCAGCATCGTCAGGCTGTCGGAACGAAAGACCTGGGCCGAGTGAAAATGGCCCCAGACCCGCTCCAGTTCTGCCACGGCGACGCGGAAGCGGCGTGCCCGGGAAGCCAGCACGACGGAATTGATCGCGCCCGCCGAGGTGCCGCTGATGACCGGGAACGGATTGATGCAGCCGTGCGGCAGGATTTCGGCGATCGCCTTCAGCACCCCGACCTGGAACGCGCCGCGTGCCCCGCCGCCGGGGAGTACCAGCGCCGTCTTCAGGTTTTCCGGGTGAATTTTCATCGGGTTGGCGTATTATAGGGCGCCCTGAATCCGTGCCAATTGCAGCCGTCGCGTTCGGATACCGCGTTCAGGTCCGCATCGTGACCGAGGTCCCGATCATGCAGAAGACGCTTAAGCTCGTTTCGGCGATTGCGCTGCTCGTCGCAGCATCCGTCGCCGCCGCCGAGCAGCCGCAACCGGGCGAACCGGCTCCCGATTTCGAGCTCAGGGATCAGGACGGCAGAATCCATTCGATCGAGGATTACCGGGGCCAGTGGGTTGCGCTGTACTTTTACCCGAAGGACGACACGCCCGGTTGCACGACCGAGGCCTGCGCATTCCGTGACGACGTCTTTGCCTTTCGCGACCTGAATACGCAGATACTGGGCGTCAGCCTCGACGATGTCGAATCGCACAAGGAATTTGCCGAAAAGTACAGCCTGCCGTTTCCTCTGCTCGCCGATACCGAGGGCACGACCGCGGCCGCTTACGGCGTCAGGTCGAGAATGCTTGGGATGACGGTCGCGAAACGGCAGACGTTCCTGATCGATCCGGACGGCAACGTCGCCAGGCACTACGAGAAAGTGGACCCGGAATCGCACTCGAAACAAATTCTCGCCGACCTCGAGGCGATGCAGGTGCGCTGATGTGCGGCGCGACATGATATGAAAAACGGGCGCCGGTCGGCGCCCGTTTTTTTCTGGCCGCTTTTTCTGGCCGCTTTTTCTGGCCGCTTTTTCTGGCCGCTTTTTCTGGCCTAGTGCAGTGCTTTGATGCCGTCTTCCAGGCCGCTGACGGTCAGCGGAAACATGCGCTCACCCATCAGTTCCCGCGTCAGCTTGATCGACGGCGTGTACTCCCAGCGATCCTTCGGTTCCGGGTTCAGCCAGATCGCCTTCGGGTAGGCGCCGAGCAGGCGCTTGATCCAGACCGCCCCCGGCTCCTCGTTCCAGTGTTCGACGCTGCCGCCGGCATAAACGATTTCGTAAGGGCTCATCGTCGCATCGCCCACGAACACGAGCTTGTAGTCCGAACCGTACTTGTGCGTGATTTCGCTGGTCGGTACACGCTCCGCGTGCCGGCGGCGGTTGTCCTTCCACAGCCTCTCGCAGACGAGCTTGTGGCAGTAGCAATAATCGAGCTGCTTGAACTCGGCCCGGGCAGCAGCGACAAGCTCTTAGCAAATGCGCACGTGATCGTCCATCGATCCGCCGATGTCCAGGCACAGCAGCACTTTGATCGCGTTGTGCCGCTCCGGCACCATGCGGATGTCCAGCAGGCCGGCATTGCGCGCCGTCTTGTCGATCGTGTCGTCGAGATCAAGCTGGTCGGCTGCCCCTTCGCGCGCGAATCGCCGCAGTTTGCGCAACGCGATTTTGATGTTGCGGGTACCGAGCTCGACCGTGTCGTCGAGATTCCGGTATTCGCGCCGATCCCAGACCTTCGTCGCTCGCCGGTGGCGCGAGCCTTGCTGGCCGATGCGCACGCCCTCGGGGTTGTAGCCGTAGGCGCCGAACGGCGACGTGCCGGCCGTGCCGATCCAGCGGTTGCCGCCCTCGTGGCGGCTGTCCTGTTCCTCGAGCCGCTGGCGCAGCGCCTCCATCAGCGCCTCGAAGCCGCCCTCCGCCTCGATCATCGCGCGTTCCTCCTCGGACAGGAACAGCTCGGCCTGTTTCTTAAGCCACTCGTCCGGCAGGTCGGCGATCAGCCCGGCGAACGCCTCCTCGATGCCGTTGAAGTGCGCGGCGAAGATGCGGTCGAAGCGATCGAATTGGGATTCGTCCTTGACCAGCGCCGATCGGCACAGGTAGTAGAAATCGTCGATGTCGACGCCGGCGAGGCCGCGTTTCAGTGCTTCGAGCAGCGTCAGCAACTCGGTTATCGACGGGCGGATACCGCCCTCCCGCAACATGAAAAAGAAGCGAATCAGCATCGCCCCGGCTCACTGCGTCGAGGAACGGCAGTCCAGTAATACCAGCTGTTCGAACAGGTGCACGTCCTGTTCGTTCTTGAGCAAAGCACCGTACAGCGGCGGGAT
>CALKYK010000259.1 GCA_938003715.1 uncultured Gammaproteobacteria bacterium | reverse complement strand
GCCTTCAGCGCGCGCGCACGCATGCTCGGCGTCGACGAGATGCGCTACTACGACATCTACCCGCCTCTCGTCTCGCTCGACAGGAAGTTCGACATCGAAACGAGCAAGCGCATCACGCTGGAAGCGATGTCGGTTCTTGGTGACGACTGGGTCGCGATGCAGCGCGACGCCATGGAACAGCGCTGGATGCACGTCTACCCGCAGCGCGGCAAGCGCTCCGGCGCGTACATGCAGCCGGGCGCCTACGACGTGCATCCGTACGTCTTGCTGAACCACAACGACGATTACGAATCGCTGTCGACGTTTGCCCACGAGTGGGGCCACGCGATGCACACGCTGTACTCGAAGCAGAACCAGCCTTTCGATACCGCGTTCTACGCGACGTTCATCGCCGAAATCCCGTCCACGTCGCTGGAACTCATCCTGCAGGACTACATGACGAAGAACGCGACCTCGGCAAGGGAAAAGATCTACTACCTCGGCAGCGCGCTCGAAGGCATGCGCGGCACGTTCTTCCGCCAGACGATGTTCGCCGAGTTCGAGCTTTCGCTATACGAAGCGGTCGAGCGCGGCGAAGCCCTGTCCGGTGAACGCATCTCGCAGATGTACGGCGAGATCCTGAAACGCTACCACGGCCACGACGACGGCGTCGTCGTCATCGACGAGCTGTACACGAACGAGTGGATGTTCATCCCGCACTTCTACTACAACATGTACGTGTTCCAGTACGCGACCTCGCAGACCGCGGGCACGGCGCTGTACCGCAAGATCGTCGAGGAGGGCGAAGAAGGCGTCGAGAACTACAAGAACCTGCTGCGTGCCGGCGGTTCCGACTACCCGTACAACCTGCTGACGAACGCCGGTGTCGATCTCGCCAAACCGCAGCCGTATCGCGCCGTCGTGGCGAAGATGAACGCCATCATGGACGAGATGGAGTCCCTGCTCGAGGAAGTCGAGGCCGACTGACCGCCCCTTTTTTCAGCACCCCGCCCCGGCGGGTGAAATGCTCACTCCCGTCATTGCGAGGAGGCCGAAGGCCGACGAAGCAATCCACGTTCTCCCGAAGTTGAGCCGCGGCCTGCGGGAAGTCATTTCGGGGTACGCCCTTGATACGTCCCTGTAGGCTCGTGGGTGTCCGGCGCTGTAATTGGTATCGGACTGAAGATCAATCCGCACCTGGCGGGAGCTGATTTGCGCGCATCGCGGGCGGATTGCACCCCCGAAACGACCACCCCGCAGACCGCGGCTCCCCACTCCTGAGTGGATTGGTTCTCCTGTCGCTGGCACCTGCTGCAGCGGGCGGCGGACATCGGGTGTGTCTTTCGACCGAGTTAAGGGCTTTTCGAGGAAGAAAGACACACCCGGTGGTCGTCGCCAACGTGACGGTCTTCGCCGGTCAGGCTACTACGTTATCGGCGCAGTTACTCCGCGACGCGGGCGGCGACGATGCGTGCCGGACAGCCGACGCCCGGACCGTAGGGTCCGATGCCGGTCGACACGCTGACCGACTGGCCCGCCGGCACGCGCCCGGACAGCGCCCGGACCGTCTGCTGCGGCCGCCCTTCCTCCAGGTATTCGACGACGAAGCGGATGCCGGTGACCGCGACCGGCGTCGCGTTACCGATCGAAACCGCGAGGTTGCCGTTGTTGTCCTGGAAGCAGCGGAGCTGCAGGTACCGAGAGGGATTGTCAGCGAGGTCGAGGCGCACCAGCGAGCGCCGGGCGGACTCCGCGACCGGCCCGCTGCCGCCGGCGACCAGCGAGTAGTGTTCGATCGCGAGTGACTTCTGACCGCGCCGTGCCGCAATACCGCCCAGCGCCTCGTGGGCAACGGCGGTGGGAAACAGTTCATTGCTGCGGGTCAGGTCGGATACTGCCGCGTCGTCGTTGCCGAGCTTGTCGTTCGCGAGCCCGCGCTGGAGGTAGTACTGGAAGAAGTCGCCACGGCGGCGAATCGCGATGTCGTAGTTGTCGACGGCCATGTCGTACTTGCGGTCGACGTATCGTGCATCCCCGCGCAACCCGTAGAAGTGCGCCTCGCCGGGAAACAGGCTGATCGCTTCCTCGGCTTTCTGCAGCGCCAGCGCGTGATTCTTTTCGGCCAGCGCCTTGCGACCCTCGTCGTAAGCGTCATAGGCGGGTTTGCGTTCCCTCGTGGTCAGCATCGCTTCGCGGTAGCGATCCTCGCCGAGGATGCCGCCGGCCGGCAGCGCTGCCGCCGTCTGCCGGTTGGCGACGACGCGGTCCTGCGACGGCGGGTGGCTCGCGAACAGGCCGGACAGCCAGTCGCTGCGCCGCCCTTCCGACAGGCGGACGAACGTCTCCTGCAGCGATACCGCGCCGCGCGGGTCGTAGCCGGCGGCCGCCATGTAGCGCATGCCGTATTCGTCGGCCTCGAGCTCGGCGCCGCGTCCGTAAGCCTGGTTGATCAGCTGCGCACCGACGTTGGCGCCGCCGACGGCGAGCTGCGCGTAGTCGCTGTCCGAGGACATGATCGCCGTGCCGAGTACCGCCGCCTGCAGCAACAGGCCCCGTTCCATCTGCTGCGCGGAATGTCGCGCCGCGGCGTGCACGATCTCGTGGCCCAGCACCGCCGCCAGTTCGGCCTCGGAACCGAGCTCGGTGAGCAGGCCGCGATTGATTGCGATCTTGCCGCCGGGCAGCGCCCATGCGTTCGGGACCGAGCTGTTCAGCACCGTGAATTCGTACGGCAGCGCCCGGTCGCTGACCGCGGCCAGTTGGCTGCCTATGCCCTGCACATAAGCCGTCAGCTCCGGATCGGTGTCGTAATCGCCGCCGCCCGCCTGCTGCATAAACGCGTAGTTTTCGGTACCGAGCGAGATTTCCTGCGCCTCGCTGACCAGCGTCAGCTCGCGCTTGCCGGTGACCGGGTTGACGGCGCAGCCGCTCGCGGCGAACGCCAGCAATAAAAGAAGTATTCGTATTCGGAACATGATCGTGCCTGAGTGTAGTGTGGCGGACAGCGGCCGTTTGTAAACAATTGTGGAAGCGGCGCTTTTTTGTTGGACCGAGTATTGATTGCAAAGTGCACAACCGTCAATATGCCGGCCGTCGAAGACCGGGGCAGCCCGGTCGGGAAGTTACCAAGAGGAAAAATGATGGGTTTATTCGATTTCGCACGCGACGTCGGGCGCCAGCTCTTCGATACGGACGGCGAGGCCGCGGACAACATCAAGAATCATCTCGAAGTGAAGATGACCGGCATTCGCAACATCGAAGTGGAGTTCGATGACGGCGTCGCAACGATCTGCGGCGACTGCGACAGCCAGAAAATCCGCGAGCAGGCAATCCTGATCGCCGGCAACGTCAAGGGCGTCGAAAAAGTCGTCGCCGACGACCTGCGGGCCCCCGAGCCGGCACCCGAGGAAGAGGAGCCGCAGGACGAGTTCTACGAGATCGTCAGCGGCGACACGCTGGGCGCAATCGCCAAGAAGTACTATGGCAAGGCGTCGGCGTACATGAAGATCTTCGAGGCGAACCGCGACATTATCTCGGACCCGAACAAGATCTACCCGGGCCAGAAGATTCGCATCCCCCGCGACTGAGCCAGCCGGGTTGCCGCGCGCTGCGCCTCAGCGGCGCGCGGCAATCATCAATCCCGCCCCGAGCGCGATCCACGCGAGCACGATCAGCCACTCCTGCGGCCAGGCGAGTGCCGCCGGGCTGCCTGGGAAGTAGAGCGCCGCGATCGCAATCGACAGCACGAGCGCGAGCCCGCCGACCAATGGGCCGTAGGGCACGCGGTAAGGCCGCGGCATGACAGCCTCACGGCGGCGCAGGTGCAGGAACTACCAGTCAACGAACGCATA
>CALKYK010000258.1 GCA_938003715.1 uncultured Gammaproteobacteria bacterium | reverse complement strand
TCCCCTTTATGTCTGGCCGATGCCCGGCATGGACCAGTATGCGCTTGTCAATGCGTCGCGCGAGCTGAACATCGTCGACTACGGCGACATCGCGATCGACAACGACAGCACCGAGCGCTCCATGCAGCACGTCCGCGAAGTCGTGCGGGAGATCGCGGCGACAGGTGCGATCCCGGTTATCATCGGCGGCGATCATTCGCTCGAGTACCCGAACGTCGCCGCGCTCGCGGATGTGTACGGCAAGGAAAGAGTGTCGGTCATCCATTTCGATTCGCACTACGACGCGTGGTGGGGCGACGAGCCGCACCTGATGCATCACGGGTACCCGGTGTACCGCTTAATCAACGAAGGTCACGTCCGTGGCGCGGACTACATCCAGGTCGGACTGCGCTCGGCAGGTCTGACGAAAGCGGCGTTCGAGTGGATGCGCGAGATCGGCATGCGCTACCACAACATGGCCGAGGTGGAGACACGCGGCTGGGATGCGGTATTGAAGCGCGTCGTCGCCGAGGCCAGCGAGGAAGGGCGAAAGATTCACATATCCTTCGACATCGACGTGCTCGATCCCGCGTTCGCCACCGCGACCGGCACGCCGGTACCCGGCGGTATCAACATGCGCGAAGCGATCACGATCGTGCGCCGGCTTTGCGCCGAATCGAACGTCGTCGGCTTCGACCTGGTGGAACTGCACCCGGCGCTCGACCCGACCTACAAGACCACCCTGAACAGCGCGCACATCGTCAAGGCCTGCCTGGTCGGCCTGGCGATGAACCGCAAGGGTCTCACCGCCGTGCACTATCTCAGCCCGCTGTCCTCCGAGCATGCGCAGGACGACTACTACGGCGACCAGCAGGAATACCTCGACCGGACCGCGGCCGAGAAAGCGGCAGAGGAAGAGCCCGAAGAGTAGCCGGAGTAACAAGCGGTCGAACTGCAATTATCAGTTGCCGTTCGACCCTGGTTTTTTCCTGTACGCGTAGCGTCCATAAAGCATCGTAAGACTGCCGTCGCTTCGGTCACGAAACTCCACCGGTGCCTTCAGTCCCTCATCGAGCACGTAGTGCATCGTGCCGCGATACGACGGGTCTTCCGGGATCAGCGGTGTCAGCGTTTCGCCGCGTTTCATGTACAACATGCCGCGCTGCTCGATGACCTCGACAGACTCGATGTCCTCGTACGTTGCGTAGTGCCCGGTCAGGCGCTGCATGCGCTTGCGGATGCCGATGGACGGAATGACTTCGTCCGGATCGTGTCCCATCAGGATCGCGAGTACCGGCTCCGCGATGGCCGCGTAGTCCATGCCGCCGCTGTTGCCCATCATCACGACGCCGATGCGGCGCGCCGGCACCACGGCCATGTGTGCGGTCGAGACGATGATCGAGCCGCCGTGCCGCACGAGTTTTTCACCGAGGAAATCCGGCACGATGCGCAGCCCGTAGCCGTACCCGTCCGCACCATAGTAACCGTCCGGATCGTGCATCTGCAGCGACTGCATCGCGCGCATTGTACGGCTGTCGATCAGCCGCCCTCCTTCGTAGGCCCCCTGCCCGATCAGCATTTCGAGGTAGGCGGTCATCTCGTTGACCGAACTCGCGATGCCACCTGCCGCTGACAGGAAGCTGAAGCCGGGATTGTCGGCCGGGTTCGCGTACGGGAACGGCGTCGGCTGTGGCCCGTCGTCGGTCCTGCGGTAGGGCACCAGGTGATCCGAATCCGAGAACAATCGGTCCGTGTCGAACGTCGTCCGCTGCATGCCGAGCGGGCGGATGACGTTGTCGGTGACATACTCGTGAAACGGCACGCCGGACACTTCCTGCACGATGGCGCCCAGCATGCGCCAGGCAGCGTTGTTGTAGAAGAAGTGCTCCGCGGGTGCGAATTCGATTTCGTCTTTCGCGCCGTTGACGAAGCGGAAGAAATCGTCGGCGCTCGCCATCGGCACGCCGACGTCCTCGCCCAGGCCGCGGTTCAGCAGGATGCTCGAAGTCGCAAGGCTCGGGAAGCCGGGACTGTGCGTGAGGAAGTGCCGGATCCGGATTGGCGCGTCGGGTTGCCCCAGTTCGAAGGGAATGTGCTTCGACACCGGGTCGTCGATGTCGAGCTTGCCCTGCTCGGCGAGTTGCAGTATCGCGATTGCGACAAAACTCTTGGTAATGCTGCCGATCCCGAACAGCGTGTCGGGCGTTGCCGGTAGGCCATTCTCGAGATCGCGGGCGCCGAAGCCCTGCGCATAGATCGTCTCGCCGTCCTGCACGATGGCAATCGCGAAGCCGGGCATGCGTGCTTTGCGCATCATGGACGGCACGTGCTCCTCGATCCATTCTGCGACATCCGCGACATCGCCTTCCGAGGAAAACGCCGGCGTCGACGCCAGCAAAAAGACGCATGCAAATGTTAGTCGTATCAAGCGCATCATCTATTCCTCACTTATGCCCACATCCCGCAGCAGCTGCCTGCTGCACATGTAGCCCGGTGTGCCGGTGACAGAGCCGCAGGGATAGGTGCCGGACCCGCACAGGTAAATGTTGTCGAGGTTGCCGAAGCGGTAGAAACTCTTTGCAGGTTCGGCGGAATAGGTCCGGTCGAAATACGTTTGGCCGCCGACCAGCATCGTGTGATCCAGGTTGCCGGCCGGGAACAGGAACAGCTCTTTCAGGTCCTGTGGCATCAGAAGCCGCGTCCACGCGCAGTCCTGCGGGTTTTCGATCTGCGTGAACAGCGTTTCCCTGACTTCGCGCTCGACGTCGCGCACTTCCGATCCGCTCTTGCCGAGCGACAGGTTCTTGAAGAACACTGCCAGCCGGTCGAACGACTCGTCGACCCCGAGCTGCCGCATCGCCGCACCTTCGCAGTAGACCTGCATGTAGCCCGGCACGTAATCGACGTCGTCATCGAGCACGCGCAGCGTCGCGCGTTCGTATTCCTCGACGCTGGACACCGAAAAAATAAAACGGAACGCGGCATCGGAATCGCTCGCTTCCGACCCGCGCTTCCAGCGCACGGGTTTGCCGAACAGCAGGTTCAGCTTGCCGCTGCTGCCAATCAGGCGCTGCTTTTTTGTCCTGTCGAGCTGCTCCGGGCTGCCGACCAGCCGGCTCGCAGTGACGGGATCCGTGCCGAAGACCAGGCAGTCGAAGTCGTTCCGCTTTTCGCGGCCGTCCTGTATGTACGTCGCCCGGCCCGCGGCGGCATCGACATCGACGAGAGTGCTCGACACATGAACGTCGACACCGAGTTCCTCGTTGATATGACCAAGCTCTTCGGTGATGCGCCAGATCCCGCCCTTGACGAACCCGTAGTACCCGCCGAACACGGAACCGGAATCCATCAGCGGCAGCGTAAACGCGGAGTACGGGTCGTCGAGTGAGACCGGCCCGCTTTCGGTGACGGTCATCGCCATGTACATCTTGCTGCGTTCGCTGGTGAAGTAGTGGTCGACCAGGTTTCTCGCCGTGCCCGAGATCCAGAGATCCGTGAGCTCGCTGCCGAGCGTCGCCTTCGCATCCGCAAGCGTCGGCGGCGTCGCATCCGCGTACCCCTGTTGCAGGAATCGCACGACCCTTGCTTCGTCGGCACGAAACGCTTCTACGTCTCCGTGCTCGCCCCACTTGTCGGCGAGTTCCCGGTCGAGCGCGGCCGGATCGCGATGGATCCACGCAGGTTCGGCATCGCCGGGGAAGAACACGAGCTTCGGGTGCTCCGGAACGAAGGTGTCGAGCCGGCCCGACAGGCCGGTCTCTTCGAACACGAAGCCCTGCATCAGTCCCAGCACCGAAGCGCCGAGGGCGTAGTGGTGCTCGACGCCGTTCACGTTGGCCACTTCCGACACGCAGGCACCGCCGACGCGATCGGCCCGCTCGATCATCGTGACGTCGCACCCGGCCCGCCGGAGGTAGTTTGCGGCCACGAGGCCATTGATGCCGGCGCCGGCGATGAGGATGGCGGGTTTGCTCATCAAGCGTGAACACCCGGCGCGCAGGCACCGGCTGCGGTCACATCCAGCCCAGTTCCTTCAGTGCCCAGGGGGCATTCCAGATCTTGACCATGTGACTGACCTTGTCGTCTTCATTGACAGTGACCGCGTAGACGTAGTCTGTCGTCGTCTCTTTCCCCGTGGGATCGACCGGCCCGCCGTCGCCGGTGTGCTTGCCCGTGAACTTGCCGAAGAACAGCGCGGTATCGGTCGATTCATCGAAGGCCGAACCGACGATGCGATAGCTGCAGCCCACTAGAGGACCCTGGCCGACGGCCTGCATCCAGTCGCAGTAGTCCAGCACGGTCGAGACGTCGGCGATCGGTTCGCTTTGCGCCTGGAACGTGGCGCCCTGTGCGACGTACTGCCCGCAGCCGGCGCTGCCCTCGAGGCCCTCGCAGGCGGTAAAAAATCGGGTGGCAATATCCATTTTCGACATTTTCTTCTCCGGTTGATTGCTCGTCGGACGCGTGACCTGCGGTTATTCGATGTCGAACGCCGCTTCGCCCAGCAGCACGACTTGCGCCTCGTCCGGGCGCAGGTACTTTCGCGCCGCGTCGAGCACATCGTCTTTCGTCACCGCCCGGATTCGCTCGACGTAGGTCGCTGAACGATCGTGGTTCCCATACTGTAGTCGTTCCAGCGCGAAGCTGCGCGTCAGCGCGTAGCCGTCGAGGTAGCGCACCTGAAACAGGCCGTCGGCCAGCGCGCCCTTCGCGACGAACAGTTCGCGATCGCTCACCGGCTCGCGTCGCAGACGAATGATCTCGCGCATCATGTTTCGGTAGATGTTCTCGATCACCTCGGGGCGGCTGTACGAGCGAAACGTGTAGGCGCCGGGTCCGTACCATCGGGGATCCGGAAAGCTGCTCGCGTCGTTCGTCCAGCCGTACTTGTAGCGCGTCTCGCGCATGAAGCGCGTGTTCAGGTGATACGCGCCGAGAATGTAATCCATCACATCGAACGCCGCCTGCTCGTCTGCAGGGATCTTCGGCAACGCGTGACCGATGACCAGCCAGCTTTGCAGCTTGTTCGACGGGAAGTGATGCAGCGTCGCCCGCCTTTCTTCGACGTCCGGCATCGGCCTGGGTGGCGGCACTGCAACGGACGGCCAGTCGCCGAAATATTCGGCGAGACTGCGGTTGACGTCGTCCACGTCGATGTCGCCGGCGACGGCCAGCGTCATATTTCCGGGCACGAAGTGACGTGCGTGAAACGCGGCCACGTCCAGGACGGTCAGGTCGTCGAATTCCTGCGCGGTCGGTTTCCGGCCGTAGGCGTGATCACGGTAGAGAATGGCGTAAAAATGACCGACCGCCGCGTTCATCGAGCCTTCGTACAGCGCGGCGCCTGATTCTCCGCCGAGGTCGCTCGCGGCGGGTGTGGCTTGCCGGGCTGCGCCGACAATATTCGCCTCGGTCACCAGCGGCTGGCGCAGTAGCCGGGCAAACATCGGCAGCGCTTCGCCGAGATCTTCAATCGGTACGTTGAGGGAGACCTCGGCCCACTCGTCGTGCAACTCGACCGTGTACTGCGCGGTCATGCGCTCGAGGGCCGACCGGAACTCGGCGGCGCTCATGCCGGACGGCGCTGCGTTGACGAGCGCGTGCGCCAGTGATTCTGCCGCACCTTGTTTATTGTCGCTGACCCGGCCTGCACGCACGAAGGCACTCATCGTCACGAGCGGTACGTGTGCAGCTTCCGCCACGTAGGCGATCAATCCGTTCTCGAGCGCGAGTTCGTAGTCCGACGGGTCCGGGCGCACGTAGTCGCTTTGCGGCAGCCCCATCTCCTGCGGATGCGTCAGCACCTGCGCCTGTACCGGCGCCACCAGCAGCAGGGCAAGCCCCACGCAGCGGCCGATCACGATTCTTCCTCCGGGACGACCACGCCGACCGAGCGGTTCTTCGCGATGAAATAGGTCGCTGCCAGGCGCCGCAAGTCTTCTGGGGTTGCCGCGTCGCGCGCCTCGAGATACGGCTCGAGCGTGCGCCAGCTGTCCATGACCTGGAAGTGTCCGATCTCGAACGCCAGCGCGTTCGGATCGGCGGCGGTGCGGTACCAGTCGGTACGCAGTATTTTGCGCGCCAGCGCAACGGCGTCGGCAGAAAGCGTTGCCTCAGCCAGCCGTCGCAGCTCGTCCAGCAGCACTTTTTCCGCGTTACCGGCCTGGGCTGCGTCCTGCAGCACCAGCTCGATGTTGATCGACGCCGGTACGCCGAACCTCGACGTGTGCACGACCCGCGTGTTGATATCGACGCGACCGTCGATCCCCGATTCGGTCGCGACCGACTGCAGTTGTTTCTCGAACGCCTCGGCGAGGACGTCGAACAGCGGCCGGTCGGGATGCCCGACCCCCGGGATCTGGTAGCGAACCTCGACCCGCGGACCGAGCGTGTCGCTGCGCCAGGTTAGGCGTTTCTCGGCGGAGGGCAGCGGCTCACGGCCCTGGTAGCGGGCCGGTTCCGGCGCGCGCTGCATGTGACCGAAGTATTTTTCAACTTTCGGAATCATGTTTTCGAGCGTCACGCCGCCGATGAATATGAGCGTCGTGTTGTTCGGCACGAAATAGGTTTCGTAAAGCTCGCGCTCGTAGCGCCGCGTGTATTGCTCGAAATCGTTCATGTAGCCTTCGGGCACGTAGACCATGGAAGCCCGTCCGACCAGCGAGTTCATCGCTTCGCGGAACTCGGTCTCGGCCCGGTTGAGGTCACCCAGGCGCTGTTCCACCAGCACCATGCGTTCCGCATCGAAGTTCCGGAACACGGAATTCTGCATGCGGTCGGCCTCGACCCGCAGGAACAGCTCGACCCGGTCGGCGGGCAGGTCGAGATCGAACTTCATGTACTCCTGCTCGGTGGTCGCGGTCGTCCGCGTGCCGCCGTACGCCATGTACCAGGTTTTCATCGGACCCTCTTCGGCCAGCTCCTGCGCCTGCCGGTTCAGCGAGTCGATGAGCGCCTCGAGTTCCTCGATGCGCGGCGTCGTCTCCCGGTGCTGGTAGTCGTGGAACACGCCGCGCTCACGGAGGTCGTTGCGCGCGCGATTCAGTTCCTCGATCAGCGCGTCTTCCGCCGCGCGGATCTGCGCGTGGATCTCCTTTTCACGCTCCCAGTCCAGCGAGCCCAGCGTCGGCGTGCCCTTGAACATCAGGTGCTCTAGAAAGTGCGCGGCGCCGTACTCGCCGGGTTTTTCGTTCAGTGCGCCCATGTCGGTGAATATTTTCGAGACGACGCGGTGCTCGCCGGGACGCTCGATGACGAGCAGCGTGAGTCCGTTGTCGAAGACGTGCTCGCGAATCGGCAGATTGTAGGTATCTGCGGACGCCGTGGATGCAATTACCGCGATCGCCAGCAGCGGCAGGCTGTTCAAGTTGCGCATGGCTCCCCCCGGCCCTGCAACGGCGCTTGCGCGCCGGTGCGGGCTTTATGCGCACCAGTCTCTAACAAGCGCCGGGTGCCGGCAACCTCGGGCGAAGCGCCCGCTATTGAATGGCGTAGGAGACGTGGACCTGGACGGAGACGCTGAGCTCGCCAGCCGCGATGCCCGGCACCGGTGCCGCCTGTGCCATTTCCATGCGCCCGCCCATCATCGGAATCGGGTAGCCGCCAGCCGGCGACGTGGAGATCGTCAGAACTTCGCCGAGCGTGACGCCCGCCAGCTCTGCGAGCGCTTCGGCACGCGTGCGCGCGTCCGTCATGGCCGCCTGGCGTGCCCTTGCTTCGAGCGCCGCGGTGTCCGCAACGCTGAAGTTGATACCGTGAATGGAATTTGCGCCCGCATCCGTAACAGCGGCGAGGATCTTACCAAGACGGTCGATGTCCCTGACCGTGACACGCACGGTATTGTTGACGCGATAGCCGGTAATTGTGACCTCACCCGTACCGCGCGGGTCGTGCCGCTGCTCCGGCCAGATGCTGTAGTCGGCGGTCTGTATGTCCCGGTCAACGACACCTTCGCTGGCGAGTGCCTGCAGGATCTTCTCGACGACGGCCTGGTTCTGCTGCGACGACTCGATGACAGTATCCGCAAGCGTCTGCACCCCGGCGTGGATCAGGGCCCGGTCCGGTGGCCCGGAGGCTTCGCCCTGTCCTGTAACGCTAATACTGCGGGTGACGCTGCTCTGCGCAAGCGCCAGGCCGGACGCGCCGAATACGAAGATGGACAACATTAGAGCCTTGAGCCCGGTGGCAGACTTCACTTTGGTACTCCTTATTGATGCCGGCTCGAATCGTGTAGCCGTTGCTGCTATGACCCCGGCGCCTGCAAAAGTTCGCGAAAACCGCCCACTACGCCCGGACTTTGGAAAACTTCGGTTCGAACCGATTTTTGACTGTTCTATACTTGCCGGCTTCCAGTGAACATGCTTTCCCGACAGGAGTCTGTTTTGAAACAACTAATTATTCTGGCCGCGTGGCTCGGCCTTGCCGCCGCGGCGGGCGCGGAAACCCGCTTCGAGTTCGCCAGCTTCGAGATCCCGGCGAACGGCCGCATCGTCGTGCCGGTCGCCGAGGGCGACTCGCTGAGCGGCGTCGCCGCAACCATTGACCAGCGCACGAACGGCGCGCTGACCGCGGCTGCCGGCGAGGCGTCGTTTACCGGCGCGGCGGAATCGACGCTGACGCTTTACGGCGTCGCACCCTATTCGCGCATCGACCTGATCGGCGTCGGCGCCGACGCGGTCACGCGCTCGACCGCGGAAGACTTCGGCGGTGCGGCATCGGCACTCTTGTCCGGCGCCGAAGGCGGCAGCGTGCAAATCCTGTGGGCGCCCGACAACGCGGACGCCGAGGCCACCGCGGCTCGCGTCGCATTCGGCTATCTCCTGCGCAGCTACCGCTTCGACCGGCACCAGGAAGACAAGGTCGATCCGGCGACGTTGCCGGTCGTCCGCCTGCTGAGCGATGACGATTCCGCTGCGAGCTTCAACGACGACCTCGTGCACCTGGCGGCAGGTGTATATCTCGCAAGGGACATGAGTTCCGAGCCGGCCAACGTCGTCTGGCCGCAGGTGTTCGTCGACCGGGTCCGCGAGCAGTTCCGCGGGCTCCGCAACGTGAACATAGAGGTACTGGACGAGCGCGACCTCGAACGTCTCGGCATGGGCGCACACCTCGGCGTCGGCCAGGGATCGTCACGTCCGCCGCGTCTTTTGATCATCGAATACATGGCCGGGGGCGACGGCGCGCCGGTCGTTCTCGCCGGCAAGGGCATCACCTTCGACACGGGCGGCATCTCGCTCAAGCCCAACGACAACATGTGGCAAATGAAGGGCGACCTCGGCGGTGCGGGCGTCGTAACCGGCACTGTGCTGGCTGCGGCGCGGCGCGGCGCATCGGTGAACGTCGTCGCGCTTGCTGCGCTGGCAGAGAACATGCCGTCGGGCACGGCGATCCGCCCGGGCGACGTTCTGACCTCGATGTCGGGCATCACGATTGAAATCCGTTCGACCGATGCCGAAGGGCGCCTGGTGCTTTCGGACGCCGTCCACTACGGCCAGGTCAACTACTCGCCAACTGTACTGATCGACGTCGCCACCTTGACCGGCTCGGTCGGTCGCGCGCTCGGCGACGAGTACGCCGGCGTTTTCGGTCGCCATGACGAGCTGATCGAGCAGATCTCGGCTGCGTCAGCTTCGGCGAACGAGGCCGTCTGGCGCCTGCCGCTCGACGACACGCACTTCAAGCAGATCGAGTCGCAGTTCGCCGATATCATTAACAGCGGCGCCGGCAACCCGGGTGCAAGCGTCGGCGCTGCGTTCATCGGCTCGTTCGTCGACGAGGAACAGCCGTGGGTGCACTTCGACATCGCGGGCGTCGATTACCTGGAAGCCGACCAGCCGACCGTGCCCAAAGGCTACTCTGGCTGGGGCGTACGAACGCTCGACGAGTATCTCAGGCAGCATCACGAACGATAGGCGTCACTGGGACACGAACATTCGCTGGTCTTGTCCTTGCAGCTTCGCACACAGCTAAAAAAACCCCACCCAAACGGTGGGGTTTTGACAATTCACTCGAGGCAAAGCAGATCATTCGTGGAAGGCGATTTCTTCTTCAACTTGGGGAATGATCGACTGCATGATTTCCCGCCGAACTCAGCGGTTATCACTGGACCGATAGGATGCCGCATTGAGATAGGTATACGTGTACGACTCTGTATCACCTGATGCATTCGTGGCTACAGCGGTGCAGTCATAGCCCCAGCTGTAAACGTACTTCTGTGAGTAGGTGCCGTTGTACGGCTTCTTCTCACCGGGATACCGTGTATGGCCCGTGCCGCTGTTCTGACTACGTACCAGGAAGTCCGCGTCGCAATTCGTTGTCACAGTGACGCCATTTACGCTGACCGTGTTTTGATATCCGCCTGCGCCATTTCCGATTGACAGCTCGGTGCCGTCCGGACATTCATTTTCGGTATAGATATACTCGTTCACATACTGGCCGGCAATTAGGCCGTATATCTGGATAAATCCCGCTTTCTGGTTGCCGTCTTTTCCGCTTCTGACTTCAGTGCAATAACCGTAGGAGCTTATCCAGCCACCCTGATCTCCGTAGTAACTGGAGTCGTAGAAATTGTCGTTGAGATACGAATCCGCAAACGCGACAGCCGGTATTGAAAAGGCCGCAACCGGCAGCATTCGAATGAACCTGTTCATAGGTTTCACCCCAAGATACTGGCAGTGCCTGCTAAGGGATGGGCTTGCTGCCAAGACCAAGCACGTTCCCTTGTGCGGCCAAATTTTCAGCCGATCACGGCGATCCTTATAGGCTTAATTTCGCCGGTTGCAACAAAAATATTTTTTCCGTCAACCTACAAAAACGGTCGATCTTGGCACGGCGCTTGACGATGCGTGGCTGTCCGGATGGCAGACAGGGCTGGTTTGGAATGCATTCCTGTTTACCTTTCAAAAGTTTGGTGAATTGACAGGCGACAAGGACGGCCGCACAGTGAGGCTTCGTTCGCGATCGGACAATGCCGATGCTGCAGCGATTCATTCGGTGGCTGGTGCGCCTGATCGCCGACACGTTTTTCCGGCGCATCGAGGTGATCGGGCTCGAAAACGTCCCGGCAAACGGCCCGGTCATATTCGCCGGCAATCATCCCAACGCGCTGATGGACGGCTGGCTTCTGACGGCGCGCTGTGGGCGCTGGCCGCTGCACTTCCTCGCCAGCGCCGGGTTGTGGAAATACCGTGCGCTCGCACCGCTGCTCGACGCCAGCGGCGCCATTCCGGTGACCCGTCGTGAAGACGCCGCCGGGGAGGTCGACAACCGACAGGCATTCGACAGGGTCTACCTAGCGCTCGAATCGGGACAATGCGTCGGCATTTTTCCGGAGGGCGTCAGCCACGTCGAATCGCAGCTCGTCAAGCTGAAAACAGGCACCGCGCGCATTGCGCTTCAGCTCGCCGCGCGCGGTAAAGCCCGGGCGTCGATCGTGCCCTGCGGCCTGAACTACATCCATCGACATCGTTTTCGCAGCCAGGTGCTGATCGAGTTCGGGCCGCCGATCGAGGTCGACGACGACTGGCTGCGGCGTTACCGCGAAGACGAACAACAGGCGGTCGTCGATCTGACCGAGACGCTGGCCGCGGCGATTCGAGACGTTACACTGAACGCGCCCGACTGGCGCACGCTGCACTTCATCCAGACCGTGCGCCGCCTGTACAAGCCGACCATTGCCGAGCTGAGCCCGGCACAATACGTCGAACTCAGCCGCCGTTTCCTGCAGACGTATCTCGTGGACCGCGAGGATCCGGAAGTTCAGGCCCTCGCGGCCGCCATCGAGGATTACCAGGGCCGCCTCGACCTGTACGGACTCAAGGACTACCAGCTGCGACGCGAGGTTTCGTCGGGCTACGCGATGCGCAAGATCCTGCTGCGCACGGTGACGATGCTGGTGCTGCTGCCGCTGGCACTACCGGGCGCGCTGCTGCACCTGCCGATCGGCTGGATTGCCGCCGTCGTCGGCTCGCGGTTTAGCTACGAGATGGATGACGTGGCGACGCTCAAGGTATTGTCTTCGGCGCTGCTGCTGCCCGTGCTGTACGTCGGCGTTTCGATCGTTGTCGGCCTATCTTTTGGCTTTGGGTGGGGCATGGCGACCGCGAGCTTCCTGCCGTTCAGCTTCTTTGCGTCATTGCGTATCCTCGAAACCGAGGCCGGCCTGCTGAACTCGCTGCTTGCATTCGTGCGCCTCGTCCGCCTCGGAAAGGTGGTCGATGACCTGCGCGCGATGCGTTCCGACCTGGTGCAGCGCGTTCGCGACCGCGTCGAGCGCCGCGTGGATCCGGCGCTCGAAAGGATTTTCACACCGGACGATTTTTCGGCGGCGCCGTGATGACAGAAAGCCGAATCACGTAGGTACAGGCAGTTCAGGTCCAGTCCAGGTTCTTCTGCATGCGGCCAAGCTTGTTGTAAAACGTCTCGCGCATCGGGACCTCGTGCTCTTTCCGGCCGAAAAGAGAAATCAGCGGGATCAAAACGAGCGGCAGGATCAACGTGACAAACGAAGGGTCGCGCCATTCGCCGAGGCCCGTGATCAGCTCGTGCCACCATTGCGCAAGGCCGCCTGCGTTGGCGTTCTCCGGTTCGTCGTAGAGCGTGTTCAGGAGCCAGGTGACCAGGCCGCCGGCAAAGCCCGCCGTCATGCCCCAGAAAGCGGCCGCCTCCGTGGTGCGCTTCCAGTAGAACACGTACGCAACCGCGATGGCCGGCGGTACCACCATCGCAAATCCCAGCAGGAGAAGCTGCAGCACTGAGCTGATGTTGCCGAGCCAGGCGACGATCGCAGCGACGGTGCCATAGACGACCGTAACCAGCTTGTAGGTGCGGAGTTTCTTCTCGCTCGAAAAATGCTTCGCGCCCGGAATCCAGTCGTCGACGAACATCGTCGCACTTGCGAGCAGTATTGGCGCGCCGGAGGAGATGACGGCCGCCAGCACCGCCGCCAGCGCGATGCCGCCGAGTATCGGGCCCGAATCGATTGCGAGCTGCGCGATGTTGAGGTAGCTCGACAATCCACTCTCACTGCCGTAGGCCGCCATCGTCAGCAGCCCGATGAAGCCCGCGACGAGCGGCATCATCGCGGCGATGCAGCCGGCGAGAAAGAAGCCAGGGATCAGGTAGTCCTGCTTTGCGGCGGAACTCGCGTAGTTCGCGTACACGGACGCCGCGGGCGTGTGGATCGTTGCCGAGATGAAAAGCGCGATGATCGTCGCCCAGCCGATGCCGGTGAAGCTCCACCAGCGCGTCTCGTCGGTGCCGGCTGCAGCAAGCATCGTGTCGGCCCGTTCCACGACGGCAGGCCAGCCGCCCAGATTCTGCATTGCGATCGCGCCGACCAGCGCGAGCCCCAGGATGATCACCGAGCAGTGCACGATGTTCGCAATGGCCGTTCCTTTGAGCCCGCCGGTGACTGTAAACGTAATGATCAGTGCGCCGCCGATCGCGACGCCGACGACGAACGGCAGGCCGGTGACGCCGCTGACGATGGAGCCGATCACGAACGGCTCGATGATGTTGACGATGAGGTACTCCGCCTGCACGCAGAGGCTGGTCAGCCACTGGCAGCGATAGGAACCGAAGCGATGGTCGAACACCTGGCCGACACTCGTCAGTTTCAGTCTCCGGTAAGGAATTGCAAAAAACAGGCCGACGAGCAGCAGCGCGGCGAATGAGTTGACGCCGTACCACAGGTGCCCGAGCCCCTCGCTGATGACGTCGCCCGCGACGCCGTAGGTCCCGGCCCCGCCGATGCGCGTACCGGCAATGCCGGCGGCCAGCATGAAGATGCCGAGCGAGCTGCCGCCGATGGCCCAGTCGGCGGCGCTGGTGTTCCTGCGGTTCAGATAGAGGCCCAGGCCGGCGAACAGCGCGAGGTAGGCGACGATGACGGCGGCCGTGACGGTCATGCGGCGATACTACAGGAAGCCGCTGTACGCGCTGTATCATGTGGCAATCGACAGCGCCGCTTTTCGGTGCCAGCGCGGGGGACAAGCACGATGCCGGAAAATCGTTTTTTCACTGCCAGTACGATCCTGCTGGCACACCTGATCTCAGCCTGCAGCGCGGATCGCGGCATGTCGCCGGACGAGCTCGACGACTTCGCCGCACGCTACACCGAGGCCTGGAACAGCGGCGACCCCAATGCCGTCGCAAGCTTTTATGCGGCGAGCGGGTCGCTGCAGGTGAACAATGCCGATCCGGCCGTCGGCCGCGATGCCGTG
>CALKYK010000257.1 GCA_938003715.1 uncultured Gammaproteobacteria bacterium | reverse complement strand
ACGATGACGATCGACACCCGCACGGTGCGGCGACAGCGGATCCGCGCAATCGGGAAAGGAAATACACGACCAGGCCGATGCCGACGACGCACAGGCCGAACAGCGCCTCGACGGGATGGGTCATCAGCACGAACGCCAGCGTCCAGCCGGTCAGGGACAGGTAAACTAGCGGCGGCAGCGGATAGAGAAACGTACGGTAGGGACGCTCGAGCCCGGGCTGCCGCCAGCGCAGCACGAACACGCCGGCAACCGTGACGAAACTGTTCAGCGCAAGCGTGAACCCGGCGAAGAGCAGAATGGATTCGAAGCCCGACGTCACGATGAACACGATTGCGAGCGTCGACTGGATGGTAATCGCCAGCGCCGGCAGACCGTTCGCATTGCGCCGCGCGAGCAGGCGCAGCATGTTGAAGTCCTCGCCGATCACCTGGAGCACGCGGGGCCCGGCCAGCGTCATCGCGCTGACCGTCGAAATCAGGAGCAGAGCCAGCACGAAACCGGTCAGCCTCCCTGCCGTTTCGCCGAACGCGGCCTGCGCCGCGATGAATCCGACCTCGAGTTCGCCGCGCATGGCATCGACGGGTGCCGCGTACAGGAAGGCGTAGTGCAATCCGACGTAGAGTACAGCGACGACGACGGTACCGGTCATCAGGATCGGCGGCAGCGTTCGCTGCGGATTTTCGAGTTCGCTCGACAGGTAGGTTGCCGCGTTCCAGCCGGTATACGCGTAGCTGACGTAGATCAGCGACACCGCGAAGGCGCCGCTCGTGATCAGCGCGCCATCGCCCGGGACGGGCAGGAAGTTGATCGGCTGCGGGGAGTCGACCCATAGCAACACGGCGAGGCAGAACGCGACGATCACCGCGATCTTGAGCACGGTAAACACGACCTGCAGACCGCCGCTGTTGCGCCGGTTGCTGGCGTGCACCGACGTCAGGACCAGGATCAGGCCGCAGGCCACCGCTTTCTGCGCCCACTCCGGCGTGTCGCCGGGCAGCGCCGACGTGCCGTACGCCGCAAACGTGATCGCTGCCAGCGCGACCGGCGCGGCGAAGCCAATGGTGGCCGATATCCAGCCGGAGACGAATCCCGCCGCAGGATGGTAGATATGGGTCAGGAAATTGTATTCGCCACCGGATCTCGGCAGCGCGGCACCGAGTTCCGCGTAGGTCATGGCGCCACAGAGCGCGATGAGACCGCCGGTTGCCCACAATAGCAGGATCACGAACCCCGATTCGATGTTGGCCAGCTGGAACCCCAGGCTGGTAAACACGCCGGTACCAATCATGTTCGCGATGATGACGGCGGTCACCGTCGGGAAGCGAAACTTGTCCGCGTGCCCGTTCACGGGTCGAGCGTAAACCTGTCGGCGTCGAGATGGAACGCGAACCGCTCGCGAAAACGCTCCAGTTCCGTGCGGTCGACGGAGACCGTCGTGACGCCTTCCGCATCGCCGAGGTCGGCGAGCGTGCCACCGAGATAGTCGACAACCGCGCTGCCGCCGTCGTAGGGCAGGTCGTTGCCGTCGCGCCCGACCCGGTTGACACCTGCCACGTAACTCAAATTTTCGATCGCGCGTGCCCTGAGCAGCGTCTGCCAGGCGAAGTGACGCCGGCTCGGCCAGTTCGCGACGTACAGCAGCAGGTCGTAGTGATTCCGGTTTCGGCTCCACACAGGAAAACGGAGGTCGTAGCAGATCATCGGACAGACGCGAAAGTCACCGATGTCGAAGGTGACGATCTCGGTACCGGCGCTGTAGGTTTTCTGTTCGTCGGCGAGCCGGAACAGGTGCCGCTTGTCGTACACGGCCAGTGTTTCAGCACCCTTGACCGCGAACAGGCGATTGTAGAAGCGGCCCTCGTCGACGATGATCAGGCTGCCGCAGACGACGGCATCCAGGTCCTTCGAGACCTGGCGCATCCAGCGTACCGATTCACCGTCATCCGTTTCCGCGAGCTCGGCCGCCGCCATCGAAAAACCCGTCGCGAACATTTCCGGCAGCACGACGAGATCGGTGTCGCCGACAATGCTGTCCACCATTGTGCGGAGGTGGCGGCGATTGGCGTCGCCGTCGTGCCAGTGCAGGTCGGCCTGCACGATGGAGACGTTCAGAGTCGACACAGCCGCTCCGCCGCTTCCTCGAGTACGGCGTCGTCCTTCGCGAAGCAGAAGCGCAGCTTGCGCTCCGTGCCCGGCTTCTGGCGAAACACCGAAACCGGGATCGACGCGACGCCGATCTCGCGGGTCAGCCGTTTTGCGTAGCTGACGTCGTCCTCATCGGTGATGCCGGCGTAGTCGAGTAGCTGAAAAAACGTGCCGGCGGTCGGACGCAGGTTGAAGCGCGAATCAGCGACCAGGCGGCAAAAATGATCGCGTTTCTGCTCGTAGAACCGCGGCAGCTCGGCGTAGTGGTCCGGCGTTTCCCGCATGAAATCCGCGAGCGCTGCCTGCACCGGCGTGATCACGGCGTAGCACACCCACTGGTGCACGCGGCGGAATTCCGCCGTCAGGTTCTTCGGTGCGACGCAGTAGCCGACTTTCCATCCGGTCGCGTGATAGGTCTTGCCGAAAGAGGACACGGCGAACGTGCGGTGCCACAGCTCGTCATGACGCAGCAGGCTCTGGTGCGCCTTGCCGTCGAACACGATGTGCTCGTAGACCTCGTCGGAGAGGATCAGGATCTCGGTATCGCGAACGATTTCGGCGAGCCGGTCGAGATCCTCCGCGGCGAAGACCGCGCCGGTCGGGTTGTGCGGGAAATTGACGACGATCAGCCGCGTGCGCTCCGTAATCGCATCGGCCAGCCGGTCCCAGTCGATGTGGTAGTCCGGGTTGTCGTCCGAGGTGACGAGCGGCAGGTGTATCGTTTTGCCGCCGGCCAGCGTCACCGACGGCTCGTAGGAATCGTATGCCGGGTCGAAGACGATGACCTCGTCTCCGGAATGCACGACGGCCTGGATCGTTGCGAACAGGCCTTCGGTCGCACCGTCACATACCGTGACTTCGCTCGCCGGGTCGACGTCGCGCCCGTAGAGCGTTTGCACCTTCTCCGCGATCGCCTCGCGGAGCGCCGGCATGCCGGTCATCGGTGCGTACTGGTTGGCGCCGTTGTTCAGGTAGTGCGAGACCCGGTCGAGCAGCGCCTGGTTGGGATTGAAGCCGGGAAACCCCTGCGACAGGTTGATCGCATCGCATTCCTCCGACAGCGCACTCATCACGGCGAAAATCGTCGTGCCGGACGCCGGCAGTTTGCTCGCGATCGCGTTCACGGCGGTCGCTCAGTTGACCGGCGGCACGGTCCAGCCGTCCGGCAACGGACCCTGGTCCATGATGACTTCCCGGTGATGACTCCAGGTGATCTGTATCGCCTCGGCGGTTCCGATGCCCGCGCCGCGCGGATCCGCGCCCGGGCCGAACCAGTGGTTCTGCGGCGCGCCGGTCGTCCGTGCGCGCAGACCGCAGTAGGTCGTCCCGTTTACCGTCGCGCCGAGCACCGCGTTCTGGAAATGCACGTCCTTGCTGACCACTGCGGCCGTCAGGTGATGCGACATGCGTTCGAGAACGTCGAGTACCATGCCGAGCTGGTCATCGCCGTAGGACACGACGACCTGGAACGGGCCGAACAGCTCGGTCGTGATCAGTTCGGCATGTTCGCCGGCGACCGCCTCGATCGGCACGCGCACCGCCGTCGCCTCGTAGGCGCCGTAGCAGTCGGGAATCGAGTGCCCGGTGAGCGGCTTGCCGCCGAACAGGAGTTCCGCACCCGGCACGGCCAGCATCGCATCGATGTGTCCCTTAATGCTCGCATTGTCCCAGGTCAGTACCGGTCCGAGCGTCAGGTCGTCGAGGCTGCGCCGCGCGGCGAGTTCAGCGAGCTTCGGCAACAGGGCTTCGGTCCAGTTGTCGTGCATGAACACGATGCTTTGCGCGGAGCACTTCTGGCCCGCCGCGTTATACGCATCCTCGTCGCATTGCCATGCGACATAGTCGACCCAGTCCTCGTGAAAATCGGGGCCGATGACTTTCCAGTCGAAACCAGCATCCTCGATGCGAACGGCTCCGTTCATCACTTCCGACAGGTGTTCGGCCACGCCGCTCGAGCCGGTGAACTGGACCAGGCGAATGTTCTTGCGCGCGTTTTCGATCAGCTGTCCCATCAGCGTCCCGCGGCAGTGAATGACGTCCAGGTCGGTCGGTTTCAGTCCGGCGTGAATCAGGAGCCTCACAAACTGCTCCAGGACCACGCTGACCTTGGTTTCCGGCTTGATGAGAGGGCGATTGCCCATCGCGAGCGCGCCGACGAGCTGCAGCGCCGGGATCTCGAGCGGGAAATTGAACGGCGCGATGATCGCAACCGGTCCGTAGGGCCAGCGGTAGCCGCGCGATTCCTGGCCCGTGTGATTGCCGGGATTCGAAAACCCGCGGGCGAGGAAACGCACACCGTCGCCGGCAAGGTTTTCGAGGAACACCCGCGTAACGACGACTTCACCCAGGCACTGGTTCAAGCTTTTCGGCATGAAGCGATGCGTGAGCTTGACGAAATAGTCCTGGACGTCCGGTTGGGCCAACAGCGCCGCGGCCTTCGCACAGACATCTCCCAGGTACACGTATCGATCGGGATTCTTCAGCGGATTGTGCATTCCCGATTTCGGGCAGCTTCTGAGACCGTCGATGAACGGCGCATGGTCGTGAGTATCCGGGACGATCAGGAATGCATCGCCGTTCATCGGGTCGATGATCTTGTCGGTTCTGCCGTCGCCGTCGGTCCACCGGCCATCGACGAGGTTCTGCAGTTTTCCTGGATTCGCGGCTGTCATCCCGTCGAACGGGTCTACGGTCGCAAACTCGGGCACTCGGGGCATTGCTTACTCCTGGCTCAATTCCGCTCGCGCGCCGCCGCGGCGGCGCCGCAAAAGCGGAAGCATAGCAACCTTGCGGCGCGTTGGCGCATCCCGCCAGGCGAATGCTGCGTTGTGTCCCGGACGGGTTGCGGAGATAATCGCCGCGGTCCGCGCCGGCTACCCCGCGACGGCCAGCCGTGAACCCCGTCAGGCCCGGAAGGGAGCAGCG
>CALKYK010000256.1 GCA_938003715.1 uncultured Gammaproteobacteria bacterium | reverse complement strand
CTACGGCTGGAGCTGGATGAACAGCGGCGCCGCCGGCATGAACCCGGAAGTCGGTGGTTCCCAGTACACACCGAGTGCGAATATCGAAAACAACGTATACCACCATGTCTCAGGACTGAGTGGCAGCAGCGATGACGCGCTGTTGATCGAAGGCGGCTTCAATGGAAGCTGGCACTTCAACAACAACACCTGGCCAGCCGGCGAGAACCAGGGCGATACCGCGTCGACTTCCGGGCGCGTAAGCATGATGTACCAGGGAACGGACTACGCGTTACCGAGGGAAACATCGGATGTCGTTTCCGCGGGCACGCATTTCCCGACCGGCGAGGAGACGGCGTTGCTGAACGAGATCAGCGCGGCAATTTCCGGGACCAACCCACCGCCGTCACCGCCGCCGCCACCGCCGCCGCCACCGCCGCCACCTCCTCCTCCTCCGCCGCCGCCACCGCCGCCGCCGCCGCCGCCGACCGGCGGATACCGGGGCATACCGGATCCCACCCCAATACTTGGCTTCGATCCGTACGCGGCGTACGCGGTGGACCAGTCCGGTTCAGGCTGCTCGTTCTCGGGTAACGGCACGTCGTCCGATCCGCATGTGATCGACCTCGGCGGGTCGACGATCAATTGCGGGGTGCAGGGTGCTTCACTGACCGGAAGTTACGTCATTCTGCAGAACGGTACGTTCAATGTTACCGACGAGGACGGGATCAGTGCCGAATCCTGCAATAATTGCGTGATTCGCGACGTGAACGTGTTCGGCACGCAGGTCAATCTCGGTCACGGTTCTGTCCTGGGGTTCGGCTCTCCGTTCGTCTGGCTGCGTGGTGAAGTCGCCTACTTCGGCGACAACAGCTACACGGCTCCAGAAAACGATCTGCACGGACTCAAGACCTATGGCCCGGATCACTGGGTACTCGATGCGCACTGGCATCACCTGTCCGGCGATTCCATCCAGGCCGGCGACGCATCTCGTGGCAGGGCGAATCGTGTGTACGTTGGCGGCGGGCTTTTCCATGACAACGGAGAAAACTGCCTGGACGTCAAGGATTCGGACTTCGTGATCATGTCGGGATTTGTCTGCCACACCCAGCTTGACGGCGACGAGTCCGGCATCGTGATTCACGACGACGCTGTGGATACGCAGGTCTATGACGCCAATGTCTACAACGTCAATTATGGCTTCGTCATATCAGGTCAGACGCGCGTCATTATCAACGGCAACACGATCAATGCCAATTCAGTCGGCATCCAGGTTCGTAGCGCCAACGTCGATATCCAGAACAATACGATTACCGCGCCGACCTGTGTCGACCAGCAAGGCGGTGTTACAGGGACAGTTCAGTCCGGCTGTAATTAGCCGAACCTGATAATCCGCGAGGTCACCCGTCCCGACAGACGGGACGGGTGACCGATCAGGCACGCGATCTTCGGGGGCGTCGGGCCCTGGCCTTTTTGCGCAATGCCGCCCGGTCGGCGGCGACAGTATCGGTTTGCGCGCCGCTTCCGCCGTCCAGGTAGGCAGCAAGAGTTTCGATCGTAGGGAAGCGAAAAAGGTCTGTAATCGGAAACGGTCGTTTCAGTAGGCTGCGAAGCTCGCCCTGCACCTGCACGGCCCGAATCGAATGGCCGCCGATGTCGAAAAAGTTGTCGTTCACGTTAATGTTCGACAGACCGAGCACCTGCTCCCACACGGACTTGATCAGTTCTTCCGTCTTTGTCGAGGGCGACCTGCTCTCGCGAGCCTCGCGTTTCGCGAACACGCTTGCCGGATCCGGCAGCCTCTTGCGATCTATCTTGAGGTTCGGCGTGAGCGGCAAGTCTTCGACGACGAGAATTTGCGACGGAATCATGTATTCGGGCAGTTGACCGCGCAGGTACGTGATGACAGATTGTGGCCTTATTTCGCTCCCGTGCACGGGTACACAGTACGCGATCAGCTGATTGATGCCTTGATTGTCCGCATGCGCGACGACGACCGCGTGCTTGATGCGCTAGTACTCTGCGAAGCGTGTTTCAATTTCTCCCAGCTCGACCGGAAAGCCCCTTATTTTCACCGGATCATCGATGCGACCGAGAAAATCGAGATTTCCGTCTTCTGTCCAGCGCACTACGTCTCCAGTGCGATAAAACTTTCCGCTTCCCGGTCGGAAAGGAACATCGAGAAAACGTTCGGATTCGAGTTCAGGCCGGTTGTGATAGCCGAGCGCGACGCCGCTTCCGCCGATATACAGTTCACCCGGGACCCCGACCGGCACGAGGTTTCGATCGGAATCGAGCACGTAACATTTCGTATTGGCAATCGGTTTTCCGATCAGCGGTTTGCTGGACGCCGCATCAACGGTGTACGTCGTCGACCAGATCGTCGTTTCCGTCGGGCCGTACATGTTGACGAGGCAACCATTGGTGACTTTCTTCAGCGCGGTCATCAGGTCTGCCGGAAACGCTTCGCCGCCAACCAGCATCACGTCCAGTTTTGCCAGTGCTGCGGCATGATGCTCTTCCTCCAGTACTGAACGGGCACCGCTGGGAGTACACTGCATATGGCTGACGTCATGCTCCAGAATGAGATCGGAAACGTTGACGTCCCTTGCCGATGCCCGGCGTTCCGAAACCAATTTGACTGTGTTCAGATCATTGAGGTGCTGCAAGGTCAGGTCCGCATCGACACCGAAGTCGATCAGGCACGCAATTTCGTCGACCCCGATGCGCTGTGCTTTTTCCACGAGGTCCGCACATTTTTCCGGCGTTCCGAACAATGCACTCGTTTCGAAGTAACGTTCGAACGCGAAGTCGAGCAGGCTGTCCATTTCCGCGTCGGTCAGTTGATCAAACTCCTTCGCCTCCGTCTCACGATTTCCAGAACTTTGCTTGTAGGCAGTCCAGGCATCCGCATATTGTGCGACAAGGCTGGCGGCGCTGCGCAGGTATGACTTCATCGGTTCACGAACGATTTCGCGAACTTCCTCATTGTCCGCACCGACAAATGTATGCAACATCAGCGTGACCCGGCCACCATTTGCGGAATGTCCGGCCTCCTGGCGCGCCTGTCGATAGACGGCGATCTTTTCCTCGATCTCCTCGAGCGTCTGTCCCAGAAGATGGGTCAACAGGTTGGCCCCGATTTCGCCGGCCTTTCTGAACGTTTCGACGCTTCCCGCGGCCGTCAGCCAGATCGGAAGCTCCTGCTGCACAGGCCTCGGATAGGTGCTGATGGGTACGCTGTCTCCTCGTGGATTCTCCAGTTCCACCGATTCACCGCGCCACAGGCGCCGAACCGTTTCGATATCGCCAAACATGTCCTCTTTCCGGCGCTCGTACCGGTCCGGGGCCAGCACGAAATCGTTCGGTTGCCAACCGGACGCGATGGACAAGCCAACACGCCCGTTGCAAAGATTGTCGACAAGGGACCATTCCTCGACCACGCGCAGGCAGTTGTGCAGCGGAAGTACCACGCTGCCTGCACGAATCCCAATGTTGCTCGTAATAGCCGCAACCGCGGCGCCGATGACCGATGGATTCGGATAAAGTCCACCGAACGCATGGAAATGTCGTTCCGGTGTCCAGATCGCGTCGAACCCGTGTGCGTCGGCGAATTTGGCGCCATCCAGGACCATTTTGTACTTTTCTCGGCCTGCACCGCCCGGATCGCTTGCGAAATAGAACAGGCTGAAGCCCATGTTGTTACTGGCGGCAACGCTCGCGTCACGGCCGCCGGCCAGCACAACGGTAAAGCCACGCGCCAGCGTCCATAACAATTCGAGTATCGAAATATCGAACGACAGGCTCGTGACGGCAAGCCATGTCTTACGCTTCCCGATCGGGATAACGTCATCCATTCCGGCGATGAAATTGGCAAGATTTCCGTGGGAAACGATCACGCCTTTTGGTGTTCCGGTCGACCCGGACGTGTAAATGACGTATGCGGGATCTTCGATGCTGACGTCGACTTCGGGTTGCTTGACAGACATCGATTCGAGGCGATCGTCTGTGTCCAGTCTAATGACGTTTTCCCTGGAAAATGTTGCATCAACAGCGCCCGTGCCGGCGGTCAACAACAGCTTGGCACCGCTGTCCCGCAGGCAGAAAGCGATTCGCGATGCAGGGTATTCAGGATCCAGCGGCAGGTAAGCCGCACCGGACTTCATCACACCCAGAACCGCCGCTACCATCTCCGTCGACCGTTCGAGGTTTACCGCAACAATGTCGCCCTTGCCGACTCCGAGTTCCCGGATCAGCCGTGCAATCTGACTGGACCGTTCGTCAAGTTGCTTACAGGTCCACTTGTCAGCGCCAGATATCAGGCTCGTCGTATCTGCGTGGTCGGTGGCATTTCGCGATATCAGATCGTGCACAAGTTCATCCGACACGTCTTTTTCGGTCGCGTTGAATGCCTCGGAAACCATTTCCGATTCACTTTCGGTCAGTATTTGCAACGCACCGGGCAACTGATCGTGGTTTTCGACGATTCCGAGAATTATCGTGCGGAGCTGCCCAACGACGTTCTGTGCTTCGCTCTGCGTCAGTCGGTCCCCGTCAAACGCAAGAGTGAACGAGAACCGCGGCTGCTCGAAACCATAAATCGTGAATGGATAAGGCGTTCGTTCAAAAAACCAGAACTTCCTGTCGGTCCAGTCGGGTCGCAGTTGACGCATCGTGTCGTCGAGTGTTTGTCGATCGAATACCACCAGACAGTCGAACAGCGCCTGTCCGGGCCCGATGCCGGACTGGGATTGAATATCGACCAGGGAAACATGTTCGTGCTTTCGAACTGCGACATGCTGCCGTCGCACCTCTTTCACGATATCAAGCACAGATTGTTTGTCGATATCGATTCGAACGGGTGTCGTTGTAATGAAAACGCCCAGCATTTCCGCAGCGGATTCGACCGTACTCGCCCGGCCAGCTCTCGTCTGTCCAATAACAATGCTTCTATCGCCGGTATGCCGAAACTGCAGTATGGCCAGCGCCGCTTGCAGTAATGCATTCAGAGTCAGGTCATGCTCCCGGGCCCAGTTTCGAAGACGATCGGAATCCTTTTCATCGAACGATTCGGTAAGTTCGTGTCTCAGGGCCGATTCATCCCTGGACGATGAGCCGGAAACGGCCGACCGAATGGTTGAAGTTGATGTAATGTCTCCGACCAGGTCCTTCCAATAGCTCAGCGACTCAGATGAATCCTGCGCCACTAGCCAGTCGAGGTACTCGTCATATCGAGAGTCCGGTGATAGCAGCGATGATTCGGATTTCGTCAGACCGTCGTAGATATCGAAGAGGTCAGTGAGTGCCAGTGCGAAAGATCGGCCATCCATCAAGAGATGATGAAACGTCCATACGCACCGATATCGCTTTTCGGCCAGCTTGATTATCTGAATTCGAAACAACGGGGCGGAACTGATGTCGATGCCGTTTCTTCTGTCTTCGGCCAGCATGTCCGCAAATCGGCCCTCGATTTCAGACTCGTTTCCTGCGATGTCGGACCAATCTTCCTCTGCCAGGGCGAAATCAACATCCGTCGCTACCAGGCGTTGTGGCAGTTTCGACTCGAGATCGACGAATGATCGCAACATCGACCGGTTGCCGACGAGCAATTGCATTGCTTTGCGCAATTTCGCCACATCGACTTCGTGAGAAAGTTCGATGACGAGCTGCTCGATGTCGACGCCCGTATGCTGTCCTGCAGTCAGATGGTGAAAAACCATTCCCTCCTGCACGGGGGTCAGGCGGCGGGAATTTTCGGCTCGAGCCATGTTATTGCTCCGAAGTTTGCAGGTCGCCGGGGGCCTCGCCGTGTCTGCAATACGCGCTGGCACGGTTGCTCGAATCCGGGCGTGGCGGTCGTGATATCAGGTCCGAGGGATTGCCGGTGCCATTGTAGCGATTAGTTATTATTGTGTGACAAGTCTTTGAAATTATGCAATAAATCTCTGCGGGACGTGCGTGACCCAATTATCACTCAATTCCGTGCACGGATCACGCATCACGTCAGCTATGATTCGCCGGGCACCGCGGCCCCGCCCCCCGCCCCGGTTCGCCAAGCGGATTGAGCACGGCACTGGCTCCTGGCGGGCCCACAGTGCCCGAATCGGGGCGCCCGGTCGGAGACGTGCTTTTCTGCGGTTTTGCTGCTCGAGCTAACGATCGCAGGGGTCCGAACCGACGTTCGGACGGGTCCATGCACCTGTCTCACGCGGCAAATGCAACGGCTTGCTGGGCAGACAAGGACGACGTGGCGCCGATGATCGCTGCCCGATCCCGGGCAGCAGAACGGCTGCACCGGTTATGGAAAATCGTGCCAGGATGGGAACGTCGCGCCGACACGCTGTTTATTAAGTGTCGGAGCCATGCATAGATGCGATTGGCCTATTGGGAAATTCCCGAGACACCGGACCGTCCGGCCCCTGCCCGGGCATGCAATCGACAGGAAGGACCCGGCGACGGCACACACTGCGCGGGCAGAAGCGTCATGATGGCGTCCCCAAGGGGATTCGAACCCCTGTTACCGCCGTGAAAGGGCGGTGTCCT
>CALKYK010000255.1 GCA_938003715.1 uncultured Gammaproteobacteria bacterium | reverse complement strand
CAAGGCGATCGACAAAACGACGGCGACGCCGCAGCGTCGCGCCCGCGAGTGGTTGTCGCGGCTGGAGGAAATCCAGGCCACCGGCACCTCCGAGGAGTTTCTCGAGAGCGTCAAGGTCGACCTGTTCCCGGACAAGATCTACGTGTTCACGCCGAAAGGCGAGATCATGCCGCTGCCGAAGGGCGCTACGGTCGTGGACTTCGCCTACGCGGTGCATACGGACATCGGTAACCGCTGCGTCGCGGCGAAGGTCGACCGCACGCTGGTACCCCTTCGAACAGTGCTGCAGAACAGCCAGACCGTGGAGATCATCACGGCGCGCGGTGCAAAACCGAACCCGAACTGGGTGACGTTCGTCACTACGGCGAAAGCGCGCTCCGCGATTCGCCAGTACATGAAGAACATGCGCTCGAGCGAGTCGGTCGATCTCGGCAAGCGCCTGCTCGACCGCTCACTGAAGGACCTCGATTCGTCCCTGCGCAAGGTCGGCAAGGTGCGCATGCGCGAAGCGCTGGACGAACTCGGCATCAAGGATGCCAACGAGTTGTTCGCGCAGATCGGGCTGGGCGAGCGCCTCGCACCGCTGACCGCCCGCTTCCTGATCGGTATCGGCGAGGACCAGGCCGCGCCGGAGTCGACGAGCCTCGTCATTGCCGGCACCGAGGGCATGGTGGTGTCCTACGCCAAGTGCTGCTACCCGATCCCGGGTGACGATGTCATGGGATACCTGAGCTCCGGTCGCGGCGTCGTCATCCACCGCACGTCGTGCAACAACCTGATCAACTTCCGCAAGCAGCCGGAGAAATGGCTGACCGTGTCGTGGGAGAAGAATATCGAACGCGACTTCTCGAGCCAGATCCAGGTCGACACGGTGAACAAGACCGGCGTACTGGCGGAGGTCGCGGCCGTGATCGCCGACTCCGAATCGAACATAGAAGAGGTGTCGGTCATCAACCGGCACGGCGGCAGTTCCGGCATGACGTTCCTGCTGCAGGTCAAGGACCGCCGACATCTCGCACGCATCATGCGCAACGTACGCAAGATGGCGAACGTGAACCGCGTCAGCCGCGACGGCGGCAAATCCCACAGTTGACGGAGGACAAGGTGAGCAAGACCCCGATATCGAGCGACAAGGCACCAGCCGCCATCGGCACGTATTCGCAGGCAATAAGAAGCGGCAATCTCGTGTTCCTGTCCGGACAGATTCCCCTCGATCCGGCACAGATGGATCTCGTGCAGGGCGATTTCGAAGTGCGCGCAAGACGGGTTTTCGAAAACCTGAAGGCGGTAGCAGAAGCCGCCGGGGGCTCGCTCGACCAGATCGTCAAGCTCACGATTTACCTGACGGATCTCGATAACTTCGCCGCCGTCAACAAGGTTATGGCCGACTATTTCACCGAACCCTACCCGGCACGCGCGGCGCTCGGCGTGCGCGCCTTGCCGAAGGCCGCGGACATCGAAGCCGAAGCGATACTCGCGCTCTAGTCCGTAACGTCGACCGAAGGGTGCCTGCCGACGGCCCGAATCTCGACTCGCCGCTGACCGTCCTGAAAGGCGTCGGCCCGGCGCTCGCCGGGACGCTCGAGCGCCTGTCGTTGAGGCGCGTCGAGGACCTGCTGTTCCTGCTGCCGCTGCGCTACGAGGACCGCACGACCCTGCATCGGCCCGGCGAACTGAAGCCTGGCATGCGCTGCCTCACCGAAGGTGAAGTGCTGCTCGCCGAAACGGTGTACCGCGGGCGGCGCAACCTGCTGGTGCGAATCGGCGACGGCAGCGGCCAGCTCACGCTCCGCTTCTTTCATTTCTCCCGCCAGCAGGTCGCGCAGTTCCGGGTCGGCTCGCGGGTCAGCTGCTTTGGCGACGTGCGTGCCGGGCCGGTCGGCCTGGAAATGGTGCACCCCGAATATCGCATCCTGCGCGAGGGGCAGGACCCGGTCGTCAGCGACGCGCTGACACCCGTGTACCCGATGACGGAGGGCGTGCAGCAGGGGCGCCTGCGCAACCTCGTCGGCCAGGCGCTGGACATGATGCGCAAGGCGCCGCCGAAGGAGCTGCTGCCCAACGAGGTGCGCGATGAACTCGGCCTGCCGGCTCTGTCCGATGCGCTCATCTACCTGCACCGGCCACCCGTCGACGTCGACCTGGCAACGATCGGCGAGGGCCGGCATCCGTGCCAGGTGCGGCTCGCGTTCGAGGAACTCGTTGCGCACTACATGAGCCTGCGCCGCTTGCGGCTGCGCGCGAACGCTGGGCGCGCGAGACAGCTCGACGCCGGCGTCGACGAACGCGAATCGTTCTTACGCTCGCTGCCTTTCGAGCTGACTCGCGCACAGCGCCGCGTCATCGACGAAATCGGCACCGATCTCGCACGGCCGCACCCGATGATGCGGCTGATCCAGGGCGACGTCGGCTCCGGCAAAACGGTCGTCGCCGCTGCCGCCTGCGCTCAGGCCGCCGCGTGCGACGTGCAGGTCGCGATCATGGCGCCGACCGAGTTGCTGGCGGAGCAACACCTGCGCAGCTTCACCGAATGGTTCTCCGGCACGCGGCACGCCGTGACCTGGCTGTCCGGCAGCCAGCGCCAGGCGGCACGGCGCGAATCGCTGGCGGCGATCGCCGGCGGCGACGCGCGGCTGGTGATCGGCACGCACGCCCTGTTCCAGGAAGGCGTCGAGTTTGCGCATCTCGCCCTGGTCGTCATCGACGAGCAGCACCGCTTCGGCGTGCACCAGCGCCTAGCCCTGCGCGACAAGGGCGCAGCGGGCAGCGAACGCCCGCACCAGCTGGTAATGACCGCAACACCGATTCCGCGCACGCTCGCGATGGCCGCCTACGCCGACCTCGATACGTCAGTCATCGACGAACTGCCGCCGGGCCGCCAGCCGGTGACGACGGTGGCGCTGCCGGACTCGCGGCGCGGCGAGGTCATCGAGCGTGTGCGGGATGCCTGCAGCCGCGGCCAGCAGGCTTACTGGGTGTGTCCGCTGATCGATGAATCGGAAGCGCTCGACTACCAGGCGGCAGAAGCCAGCTACAAGATGCTGAGCGAGACGCTCGACTCGCTGCGCGTCGGCCTGGTACACGGACGCATGAAGGCAGCCGCGAAAGACAAGGTGATGCGCGCATTCAAGGCCGGTGAGATCGACGTGCTGGTGGCAACGACGGTCATCGAGGTCGGCGTCGACGTGCCGAACGCCGGCCTGATGATCATCGAGAATGCGGAGCGCATGGGCCTCTCGCAGCTGCACCAGCTGCGCGGCCGGGTCGGCCGCGGCGCCGCTCAGAGCCACTGCGTGATGCTGTACCGGCAGCCGCTCGGCGAACTGGCGAAAAGCCGGCTTGCGACCCTGCGCGAAACGAACGACGGCTTCGTCGTCGCACAGCGCGACCTCGAGCTTCGCGGACCGGGGGAACTGCTCGGCACGCGCCAGACGGGACTGCCCGAGTACCGTATCGCCGACCTGTTGCGCGATGCGGGGCTGATGCCGAAAGTGCAGAAGGCGGCGGAGCGCCTGCATCGCGATTATCGCGACCGCGCCGACGCGATCATCCGGCGCTGGATCGGGGCCGCCGGCGACTACGGCAAGGTGTGATTCGTTGTGGATAAGCGCTGCCAGGGAGACTCTGATCAATTCTCGTCGCCCACGACGAAGGGTAATCGGGCGAGGCAAGGCGCGAGGAGCGACTTGTACTGGATGTACACGAGTGACGAGCAACGCCGCCTTGCCCGATTACCCTTCGTCCCACGATAATGTATTGATAGATTCAGGGTTGTGTTCATTCGGCCTGTGGCTATGTTGCGTCCCTTGCGCGTATCGACATACGCGCGGCGGAACGCGCCGCGCCACAGGCCGAATGAACGCAACGTGGGCGACGAGAATTGATCAGAGTCTCCCTCGAATACCGCCCCGGTAATCATGACGACCGCAATACCTTGAGCAGCAATCCGAACACCACGACGTCGGCGCTCCCCGGTTTCCTGACCCAGCTCAGGAACTACGCGGAACTGATGCGCCTGAACCGGCCGATCGGCATCTGGTTGTTGCTGTGGCCGACGCTGTGGGCGCTGTGGCTTGCAGGCTCCGGGCGGCCGGACCCCGGCGTGTTCGTCGTCTTCGTCATCGGCGTCGTCGTCATGCGTTCGGCGGGCTGCGTCCTGAACGACTTCGCCGATCGCAACATCGACCCGTACGTAGAGCGCACGCGACAGCGGCCGATCGCCTCCGGCGCCGTCGCACCGATGGAGGCGCTAACCCTGTTCTTCGCGCTCGCGCTGATCGCGATCGGGCTTGCCGCCATGCTGAATCGGCAGGCGCAGCTGCTCGCCGTGGTGGGCGCCGTGCTGACCATCGTCTACCCGTTCATCAAGCGATACATATCCATTCCGCAGTTCGTGCTCGGCGCCGCGTTCGGCTGGGCCGTACCGATGGCGTTCGCGGCGCAGACGGGGGAGACGACGCAGCTCGCCTGGCTGACGTTTGGTACCGCGCTGATCTGGGCGGTCATCTACTACACGTTCGACGCTATGGTGGATCGCGAGGACGATCTGAAGATCGGCGTCAAGTCCACGGCAATACTGTTCGGCGACGCCGACCTGTTCGTGATCGGCGGCCTGCAGGTGCTGATGCTTCTGGCGCTGATACTCATCGGCAACATGGCCGAGCTCGGCGCCTGGTATTTCGGCGGCGTCGCGGTCGCCGCGGTACTGATGGCCTATCACCAGTGGCTCGCCAGGGATCGTCGCCCCGAAGGCTGCTTCGCCGCGTTCCTGCAAAATCACTACGTCGGCATGGCCGTGTTCATCGGCATCGTGCTGCACTACACGTTCACAACGCCCTGAGCCACATTCGTGCCGTCGCGGGCCGCGGCGACCGCCAGTACCGAAACCGTATCCGCGCCCGATGAGACGAGCACGGCCGCCAGCTGCTCCGCCGTGGCGCCGGTCGTAATCACGTCGTCGACGATCAGCGGGTGCCGTCCCGGCAGCGGCAAACCGGGTGCAAACGCGTTCGCGAGGTTGCGCCGGCGCCGGAGCCGCGACAGGCCGGCCTGTGGCCGGGTTGCTCGCACCCGGCGCACACCGTCGAACACTGGCAGGGCGGCGCGCTTCGCCAGTTCACGAGCGAGCTCGCGGGCCTGGTTGTAGCCGCGCAGCGCGTGCCGGTACCGATGCAGCGGCACCGGCACGAGCAGGTCACAGTCGCCGAACTCCGCGGCAAGCGTTGCTTCGAGCAGCGCGGCCAGCGGCGGCAGGAAAAAGAGCTGGCGGCGAAACTTCATGGCCTTGATGGCCGCGTCCAGCGGAAACTCGTAGACGTATGGCGCGCGCGCCTTGCGATACGGCGGCGGGCGCAACTGGCAGTCGGCGCAGGGCACGCCGTCCGGTTGCGCGGCCGCGAGCGGCCGCCCGCAACGTTCGCAATGCACATTGTTCACCGGCAGCAACTCGATACACGGCGCACAGATACCGCGCCTGTCGCACGGGTCGCCGCAAAAAGCGCAGGTCGAGAACATCCAACCAGCGTGCACCGTTCATGAACGTCGTAACCGCGACGAAAGCGGGCGCTCCGGCCCGAAAGTGTATGCTTTCGCGCATGCCGGACCCGCATCAACTCCGCCCTGCCGACGTCCTGCGCCGCATGGAAGGCGCTGCCGAGGAATTCGGTCGCGCGGACTTCGTGCACGCGGCGACGCTCGACGGCATCGTCGAGCGACTCGCACCGATGCAGTTCGCGCCGCGACGCATACTCGACCTCGGCGCAGTCAGCGGCAGCGGCGCGCGCCTGAAGAAACGCTTTCCGCGAAGCGAGATCGTAGCGTTGCAGGCGTCGCCCGGGATGCTGCGGCGGTCGCTGCCCGGCAAGCGCCTGTTTTCGCGCCGTCCCGCGGTGCAGGCGAATGCGGCGACGCTGCCTTTTCAGAACGCGAGCTTCGACCTGGTGATCGCGAACCTGTCGCTGACGCTGGCCGGGGACCTGCCGACGACGCTCGCAGGCGTGGCGCGTGTCCTGAACAAGGGTGGCGTGTTCGCGTTTGCGACCCCGGGCCCGGACACGCTCGCAGAGCTGCGTGCAGCATGGGCGAGCGTCGACGACGACGCGCACGTCGCGGCCTTCACCGACATGCACGACATCGGCGACGCGGTGTTGCGGGCCGGGCTAGCCGACCCGGTCCTCGATGTCGACACGCTCAAAGTCACCTACGCGAATGCGCCCGACCTGTTTCGCGACCTGACCCGGCTCGGCGCCCGCAACAGCCTGCAAACGCGGCGCCGCGGACTGACCGGGAAGACGCGATTCGCGCGCATGCAGGCAGCGCTGGAGCAGTTTCGCGAAGACGGGCTGATCGGCATCACCGTCGAGCTCGTTTTCGGCCACGCCTGGGGCAGCGGCCCGCGGCCGGGTGGCGGCGAAATCCGCATCGACGCCGGCACCATCCCGCACCGCAGGCGGCGCTGATTCGGCGCGCCCGATGTGCGCGTAAGCCGCGGTTTTTAATCCGGTTTATCGATTCCGCGCGAGGGCAGCGCGGATTGCACGGGGCAGGGGCTTTCAGTACACTTCGCGTGCTTTTCGACCGGCTGGCCCGGGCTCGCGATTGCCACCTACTAATTTGTAACAATTCCGGCTGCGAGGCTGGAGTTGTCGCCCCGCGCAATTATATTTATTGCTGTCCCGGTCGATGACTGGCTTCACGGCCCGAAAACTGAATTGCGGCCGACGTTCCTGCCGCTGGATGACAATCTGATGCTACGAAAACTCGCCTACGGCGTGCTCGCGTTCCTTGCCGCTCCCGCGGCGCATGCCGACTGGACGGTCAACATGCCACGCGGCGTGACCGAGCTGTCACAGGAAACCTACGACATCCACATGATGGTGTTCTGGTGGTGCGTCTGGATCGCGGCGTTCGTGTTCGGCGCGATGATTTATGCACTGGTCAAGCACCGCAAGTCGAAAGGCGCGGAGCCGGCACAGTTCTCGCACAGCATGACCGCGGAGGTCGTCTGGACAGTCATCCCCTGCATCATCCTGCTGATCATGGCGGTGCCGTCGGCAGAGCTTTTGATCACGCTCGATGACAGTCGCGATCCCGACCTGACCGTCGTTGCCACCGGCTACCAGTGGCGCTGGCACTACCGGTACCAGGGCGAGGACGTCGCGTTCTATTCGAGCATGACGCGCCCGAGCGCCGCCGCCCGGCGCCTGGATTCCGGCATCGACCCGAGCACGGTCGACAACTACCTGCGCGACGTCGACAACCCGATGGTCGTGCCCAGGGGCGCCAAGGTGCGGCTCTTGCTGACGTCGAACGACGTGCTGCACGCCTGGTGGGTGCCCGAACTCGCGATCAAGAAAGATGCGATTCCCGGCTTCGTCAACGAGACCTGGTTCCGGGCCGAAGTTGCGGGAACCTATCGCGGGCAGTGTGCCGAGCTTTGCGGCATGGATCACGGCTACATGCCGATCGTCGTCGAGGTACTCGAACCCGAGGAATACGACGCCTGGCTGGAAAACGAGAAGGCACGTAACCGCGTTACGGCCGTCTCCGGAGCACAGTAATGAGCACGACGGTAACTGACGTTCACGCAGCGGATCACGCGCACGACGATCACGACCACGGTCCGGCGCAGGGCTGGCGTCGCTGGCTGTACGCCACGAACCACAAGGACATCGGCACGATGTACCTCGTGTTCAGCCTGATCATGTTTTTCTTCGGCGGCACGATGGCGCTGATCATCCGCTCCGAGCTCTTCATGCCCGGGCTGCAGTTCGTCGAGCCGGCGTTCTTCAACCAGATGACGACGATGCACGCGCTGATCATGGTATTCGGCGCGGTCATGCCGGCCTTCGTCGGGCTCGCGAACTGGATGATCCCGCTGATGATCGGCGCGCCGGACATGGCGTTGCCGCGCATGAACAACTGGTCGTTCTGGATCCTGCCGGTCGCGTTCGGCATTCTTTTGTCGACGCTGTTCATGCCGGGCGGTGCGCCCGCGAGCGGCTGGACGATGTATCCGCCGCTGGTCCTGCAGACCGGCGATGCGTTTCCGTTCCTGATCTTCTCCGTGCACCTGATGGGCCTGTCGTCGATCATGGGCGCGATCAACGTGATCGTCACGATCATCAACATGCGCGCGCCGGACATGACGCTGCTCAAGATGCCGATGTTCGTCTGGACCTGGCTGATCACAGCGTACCTGCTGCTTGCCGTGATGCCGGTGCTCGCGGGCGCGGTGACGATGCTTTTGACCGACCAGTTCTTCGGCACCAGCTTTTTCCTCGCCGCCGGCGGCGGTGACCCGGTGATGTTCCAGCACATCTTCTGGTTCTTCGGTCACCCCGAGGTGTACATCATGATCCTGCCGGCGTTCGGTGTCGTCTCCGAGATCATCCCGACGTTTGCGAGGAAGCCGTTGTTCGGTCACGACTCGATGGTCTACGCGGCATCCTCGATCGCGTTCCTGTCCTTCATCGTCTGGGCGCACCACATGTTCACGGTCGGAATGCCGCTGACCGGGCAGCTCTTTTTCATGCTCGCGACGATGGTCATCGCGGTGCCGACCGGCGTAAAGGTGTTCAACTGGACGGCAACGATGTGGAAAGGCTCGATGACGTTCGAGACGCCGATGCTGTTTTCGCTCGGCTTCCTGTTCCTGTTCACGCTCGGCGGTTTTTCCGGCCTGATGCTCGCGATCGTGCCGGCTGACATCCAGTACCACGACTCCTACTTCGTCGTTGCGCACTTCCATTACGTGCTGGTGCCGGGCTCGATCTTCGGCCTGATGGCGGCGGTGTACTACTGGCTGCCGAAGTGGACCGGCCGTTTCTACAACGAGAAGCTGGGCCAGCTGCACTTCTGGCTGTCGACGATATTCGTCAACCTGACATTTTTCCCGATGCACTTCCTGGGGCTTGCCGGCATGCCGCGGCGCATTCCCGACTACGCCACGCAGTTTGCAGACTTCAACATGATCGCGAGTATCGGCGCGATCGGCTTCGGCTTCTCGCAGCTCCTGTTCGTCTACATCCTGTACCAGACCTGCTGGCAGAAGAAGGGCGAGAGGGCCGACGCGAAAGTGTGGGACGACCCGAAGGGTCTCGAATGGACCGTGCCGTCTCCGGCGCCGTTCCACACCTTCGATACGCCGCCGCGGGTCACCCCGCATGACGCGTTCGCATGAGCATGGCCGGGGATAACAGGAAACAGGTTCGGCGCACGGCATTGCTGCTGGCGCTGGTCGCACTCGCGTTCTACGCAGGCTTCATCCTGATGGGCGTGCTGAGGGCCTGACCGCGATGAACGACGTAATTAAGGTCAGGCGCGAGAGCCGGCTGCTGGTGGCGAAGCTCCTCGCATTCGCAGCCGGCATGTTTGCCTTCGGCTTTTTCGCGCTGCCGCCCCTGTACGACGTGTTTTGCGAGATTACGGGACTCGGCGGCAAGACCAACAGCGTTGCCGTTTCCGGCGTCGAGGATACGGTCGTCGCCGACCGCGAACTCGATCTCGAATTCGTCACGACCGTCAACGAATACGCGCCGTTCGACTTCCGCGCACCGGTCGAAACCATGACCGTACACCCCGGCGGGCTGTACGAGGTCGCGTTCGTCGCGACGAACCTGTCGGACAAGGCGAAAATTGCCCAGGCGGTGCCGAGCGTCGCGCCGCCGCAGGCGGCGAAGCATTTCAGGAAACTCGAATGCTTCTGCTTCAGCGCGCAGGAATTCGCGCCCGGCCAGACCAAAGACATGCCGGTACGTTTTATCATTGACTCCGACCTGCCGGAGTTCATCGACACGATCACGCTTTCCTACACGTTTTTCGACACCGCCAGGCTGTCCGACAATTCGGACGCCGGGCCGGCACAACAGTAAGGGTTTCGAACGTCATGGCACACGCAGACGACCACTATTACGTTCCGCACGGCAGCCACTGGCCAATCGTCGGCTCGACAGGCCTGCTGTTCCTGATGGTCGGCGTCTCTGCCTGGCTGAACGGCGCAGACCTGGGCTTCTGGATCATGATGGGCGGTGTCGCCGTCATCGTTTTCATGCTGGTCGGCTGGTTCAGCGACGTGATCGGCGAAAGCCAGCGCGGCGCGTACAACGCGCAGGTCGACATGTCGTTCCGCATGGGCATGTTCTGGTTCATCTTTTCCGAAGTGATGTTCTTCTGTGCGTTTTTCGGCGCGCTGTTCTACGCGCGCAACATGGCGATTCCATGGCTCGGCGGCAGCAGCAACAACTTCTTTACCAACCTGGTGCTCTGGGAAGGCTTCGAAAGCACCTGGCCGACGAACGGGCCGGGGAACGTCGGCGGCGAATTCGAAAAGATGGGGCCGTTCGGCCTGCCGCTGATCAACACCGCGATCCTCCTGACCAGCAGCCTGACCGTGACGATCGCGCACCACGCGCTGATTCACGGACAGCGCAATGTGCTGAAGATCTTCCTCGCCTTGACATTCATTCTGGGCTTCATCTTCGTTTTCCTGCAGGCCGAGGAATACATCCATGCCTACCGGGAGATGAACCTGAAGCTGACGTCAGGTATCTACGGCTCGACGTTCTTCATGCTGACCGGTTTCCACGGCATGCACGTCACGATCGGCGCAATCATGCTGACCGTAATCTGGTTCAGGGTGATGAAGGGACACTTTACTGCGGACAAGCACTTCGCGTTCGAGGCAACGGCTTGGTACTGGCACTTTGTCGACGTGGTTTGGATAGGCCTCTACGTTTTCGTCTACTGGATGTGATTGAGCGTATTCATGCTGAACGATGCTGCGTTGAAAACCTGTTTCGAAATGCTCATGTACTGAACCGTACACTCCGCTTTCGAAACAGCTTTTCGCCTTGCCTCGTTCGCGCCTGAATAAACTCAATCCGGCTCCATCCCGCGACAATGCGACAGGAGCGTATTACTGCAACCAGCCCTGGAAGTAGGCGGTAACGAGGAAGGCGATGAGGGCGGCCGACAGGCCGACGCGAACCTTCAGCGCCGTCAGCATGCGGGTCGAGCCGGTGTCGTCTTTGGCCAGGAACCACAATCCTGAGCCGAGGCTCGCGATGATGGCGAGCAATATCAGTATGACGACAACTTTCACGAGCGCCTCGCTTGCGGGGTTCGATGAATTCAATGATAGAAGACATCATCAATGATACGCGGTTCCGGCGGTTTTTCCCGCCGTTGGCCGCGCTCGGGTTCATCGTTCTGTTTGTCTCACTCGGCCTGTGGCAGCTCGACCGCGCCGCGCAGAAGAACGCACTATTTTCGGCATTCGAAGCGGAGTCGGGCTACGTCCGCCCTTCGAATTTTTCCGGGCTTGAAACGTTCCAGCGCATCGAGGTCGACGGCCGTTTTCTCGACGAGCGGCAGATACTTGTCGACAACATCGTGCGGGACGGGCGGGTCGGCTACTTCGTGGTCACGCCGTTCCGCCTCTCCGCGGGCGAACCGCTGCTGCTCGTGAACCGCGGCTGGGTCGCGAAATCCCGGCAAAACGACTACGACGCGTCGATGGGAATCGATGACGAGCTGGTGACCATCCGGGGACTGGCCGGTAACCTGCCGCGCGTCGGCCTGCGCCCAGGCGATGCATTCGCCGGCAACGACGACTGGCCGAGAGTCGCCCTCTATCCGACGCTGGAAGAAGTCGCGGCGGCGCTCGACGAGGCGCTGCAACCGGTTGTGCTGCTGCTGGCGCCCGAGGCCGAAAACGGCTTCCTGCGCGAGTGGCGGCCGAACGTGTCCGGACCGCAGACGCACTACAGCTACGCGTTCCAGTGGTTCGCGATGGCGGTGGCCGTCGTCGTGCTTTTCGGCTGGGTACGCTACCGGAGGCAAACCGATGACTGAGGCGCAACAGTCCCGCGGGCGGCTGAAAGTGGTGGCCATCGCGCTGCTGTTCTTCGGTCCGCTGGGCGTTGCCACCTGGATGTATTCGGCAGGCGTGCTGACGCCGGACAGTCGCAGCAATTCAGGCGACCTGCTCGTGCCTATCGTCAACCTGCCCGAGCGACTGCCGGATTCGCCGCTGGCCGACCGCGAAGACCGCAAGTGGCTGATGCTGTACAGGAATACCGCGGATTGCGACGCCGCCTGCCGCGATGCGCTGTACCGGATGCGGCAGATCCGGCTGATGCTGGGCAACGACATGTCCCGCGTCGAGCGCGTTTTCTTGCACGGCGATACTGCGCCCGATAGAGTGCTGATCGATACCGAGCATAACGGCCTCGAAACCATAACCGACAAGGGCCTCGATACGCTGCTCGGTGACAAGCGGCCGACAGGGCGGAAAGCGGGGGGAATCTGGTTGATCGACCCGCTCGGCAATCTCGTCATGTATTTTCCTCCCGATCTCGAGCCGCGCGAGGTGGTGGACGACATGGAGCATTTGCTCGATCTGTCCCGCATCGGTTGACGATCGGTCCGGACGAAGGCAAACGGATTGAACACGAGCACGCTGGTACAACGCGCGCACTGGCGCGATTACTACGAGCTGACCAAGCCGAAGGTGGTCATGCTGATCGTTTTCACGGCGGTCGTCGGCATGGTGCTCGCGGTACCCGGCTGGCCGGGAGCGGTGCCGATGCTCGCCGGCACTCTGGCCATCGGGCTCGCCGCCTCCTCCGGCGCCGTCATCGAACATGTCCTCGACAGGCGAATCGAACCGCCGATGTCGCGGA
>CALKYK010000254.1 GCA_938003715.1 uncultured Gammaproteobacteria bacterium | reverse complement strand
CAGGATTCGTCGCGGTAACGGCGGACGTAGATCGCGGCGGTCGTGAACAGGCCGCAGACGAGGAGGCCGAGCCAGAGTCCCGAACTGCCGATAAAGCCGCCCAGATTCAGGAGGTCGATGAGCTGCAGGTTCTCGCTGACGGTATGACTTTCCTCGTCGAAAATATCGGTCGGGTCGATGCCGCGAAACAGGGGAATCTTGACGCTACGTGCGAAAAATGCGTCGGCAAATGCATTCGTCCCGATCAGGATCTTCTCGAGCATCGGCAGGATCACGATGGGCAGGAACGCGATCAGTAACGGCGAACGCTTGGCGAAAGCCGACACGAACAGGAACCAGCCGATGAAGGGCGACAGCCAGAGCGGCAGCGCCAGCAGAAACACGAGCGTGACCGACCAGTTGTCGAACAGCGGCGCTGCACTCCAGATCAGGTAGCCGGCGTCGCCGCCGCGGATGCCGACCCAGATACTCGTAATCGTCAGTACGACGAGGTGAGTCGCAACGATGACGACAAAGGTGATCAGCGGAACGACGACGACCGCGGTCAAAAGCTTGGAAAGAACGGTCTCGGAGTCGGTGCACGGAATCGAGCGCCAGAACAGGATGCTCCGGTCCTTCCGTTCGGCGTACAGCGAATCCAGCGTGTAGAAGATCGTCAGCACCCACATTCCGATCACGAACATGCTCGAGACGCCGGTCATCAGCAGCGACAGGGCGGCCGAGCGTTCGTTTTCGCCCAGGTTCGAGGCACCCAGGATCGCGATGTCCACGGCCTGGTCGAACGCACTCACCGATACCTGGCCGGTCACGGTCATCAGTGACACGACCAGCGCGATGACCAGCGGTGTCACGTACAGCGAGCGGTGCTCCCACAGCTCGCGCCGGATGAGTGCCGTCTGCCCGCGGATCATGCGGCACGCCCCTTGACCTTGGCTACGAACAGGTCGGCGATATCCGGCGTTCGCAGTTCGCCGAGCTCGCTGAGCTTGTCGCGCGCGATGCCCTCGAATGTCAGCACTTTCTTGCCAAAGACCTCACGCTCGTAAATCGGCTGGAACTGGCGAGCACGCTCCGCTTTCTCACCGGAGGTCATCAGCTCGACGTACTGCTCGGGCAGCGATTCCATGCTCGCATCGAGAACGATCCGACCATGGTTTATGAACATCACGTCCGTCAGCAGGTTCTCGATTTCCTCGACCTGGTGCGTGGTGATGATGATCGTACGTTCGTCGTCGAAATAGTCGTTCAACAGGTTGGCGTAGAACTCCTTGCGGAAAATGATGTCGAGACCGATGGTCGGCTCGTCGAGCACCAGCAGTTTCGCGTCGATCGCGGTGATGATCGACAGGTGCAGCTGCGTGACCATGCCTTTCGACAGTTCCCGCACCTTGACGTCCGGGCGGATGTCGGTCTCCGCCAGCAACTCCCGGGCCCGCTGCGGCGAAAACCGCGGATGCACGGAAGACAGAAAGTCGATGAGCTGGCGGACGCGGATCCAGCGCGGCAGCACGGCAACATCGGCGATAAAGCAGATGTTCTGCATCAGCTCCTTGCGCTGGCGGAACGGATCGAGGCCGAGCACCGACAAGCTGCCCTGGCAATCGGTCAGCCCGAGTACCGCTTTCAGAAGCGTCGTCTTGCCGGCACCGTTCGGCCCGATCAGGCCCATGATGCGGCCTTTTTCGATATCGAAACTGACGTTGTCGACGGCGTGTACCGGCCCGTAGTTCTTGGATACGTTTCTCGCACTGACCAAGCTAGTCATTGCCGCTCTCTTTCCCTTTTGCCTGCGCACGAACGGCGTCCAGCAGCTCCTCGGCACTCAGCCCCAGGCGCTCGATCGTCGCGGCGATTTTCGGCCACTCGGCGTCGATGAAGCGCTGGCGTTCGTCCTTGAGCAGTTTCTTCTGCGCGCCGTCGGTCACGAACATGCCGCGCCCGCGTTTCTTCTCCACCAGGCCCTCGTCGACGAGTTCCTGGTAGCCCTTGAGTACGGTCAACGGATTCAACCGGTATTCGGCGGCGACGTTACGCACGGACGGCAGCGCGTCGCCGTCTTCGAGTACGCCTTCGAGAATCATTGCGACCACCCTGTCGCGCAGCTGGCGATAGATCGGCTGATCTTCATTCCACTTGGGATCCATCGCGTATCCGGCTCCGCTCATCTTCTAGTTATTCAAGGCGCTGGACAGCAACGCTTTCCGCCCGGTCAGCGTTTGCGTTGCCTTGCTAACAGTACGGCGCGGATCGTTCGCGATCAATTGCCGCGACCCCGTTGCGGTTGTCGGGTCGCATCCCGGTCGAGGATGCGCAGGGGCTCGACATCGATGGATACGTCGAAGTCGAGACCGGTTTCGAGCCGCGATCCGCTGGCCAGCGGGCCCGGTGTGCCGCTGTGGCTGGCGACGAGGGCCAGCAGCAGCAGGACCATGACGGACAGCGGGATCCAGCCGGTGGTATAGCGTATGAAATGGTTTCTCATCTGCCGATAAGTGAACTAGTGTTATAGTTGACTATAACACTAAATTTCCAGGATGCAACCCCCGGCAGACCCCGGCCACCGGCCGCTGCGTTAAACAAGCACCAGGAACGGATCCTCCCGCATGAGCTGCCGAACCGCGATCCCGCTACTCGACGACGACCTGCTTTGCGCGGTTTCGTCGCCCGATTATGCTCCGGGCATGAGCGAGCGGCTGGACGACGCGGCACTGATGCTGCGCTATTGCGACGGCGAGGTCGCCGCCTTCGAGCAGCTTTACGTGAGGCACAAGGACAGCCTGTACCGCTACCTGCTCAGGCTCGCGGGCGACGCCGACGTCGCGGACGACGTGTTCCAGGAAGCCTGGGGCAAGATCGTCAACGCACGCCGGTCCTACCGGCCGACGGCGCGCTTTTCGACTTTCCTGTTTCGTGTCGCCCACAACTGTTTCATCGATTACCTGCGGCGCAATCGCCGGCACGCCGGCGACGCCCACCGGGATCCGGACGACTGTGCGGATCCCGGGACGTCGCCCGGCGAGATGCTGGACCGGGCGCAGGTACGACAGAAATTGGCGGCGGCCGTCGCCGAACTGCCTGCGGAACAGCGCGAAGTGTTCCTGTTGCGCGCCGAGGGCGGCCTCAATCTCGACGAAATCGCGCACATCACCGGCGTCAGTCGCGAGACCGCCAAGAGCCGGCAACGCTACGCGATGAACAAGCTGAAGTCGGCAATGGCAAAGGCCCGGGCCGGGACCGAACCATGAACGAACGAGACGCACGAGTAAGCGAGGACGCCGTGCTCGACGCCTATCGCGCGCTGGCCACGGAAGCGGCGCCGCAGCGGCTCGATGCACCGGTGCTCGAGCGGGCACGACGCGCCGCCGCAGAACCGAAGTCCGGCGCAGCGCCGGTCTGGCTCCGGCCGCTGGTGCTGGCGGCGACCATCGCGCTGTGCGTCGCGGTCGTACTCGATCTGACCGTCGTGGCACCGGGCGTGCCGCCGCAGCCGCCGGTCAGCGGTTCGTCGTTCCCCGACGCAGCGCAGGCGGAAGCGGAGCGAGTTCGCGCGCTCTCGGAACAGACCGGGGCGCTGACCGACGAGGCTCGCGACCCGCCGAACCAGATGGCCCCGGCGGCCATCGCAGCGCCGGAGTCGACGCCGTCCGAGTGCAGCGCAAGCGATCGCGATGACGCCGCAAGCTGGTGGCGGTGCGTCCGCGAACTGGAGCAGGCAGGCAGAACCGACGCGGCGGAGCGTGAGCTGGTACTGCTGCTGCGTGCGTATCCGCAGTTCGCCGTGCCGCGCTAGCGACAACCCGGCGTCCTGTCACTTCGATATGATTCGGGCTAAAATCGCGCGCCGCGCGTGCCTGTTTCGCCTGCATCCGAGGTCAGCCAACAATGAAAAAACCCGCTTGCGTCACGATCACCGGCGCGGCCGGCCAGATCGGCTACCAGCTCGCATTCCGCATTGCCTCCGGCCAGATGCTCGGTCCGGATCAGCCGGTGACGCTCCGGCTGCTCGAAATTCCCCAGGCGCTCGACGCGCTCCAGGGCGTGGTCATGGAACTCGACGACTGCGCCTTTCCGACCCTTGCCGGGATCGTCGCGACGGACGACCCGTCAGTCGCTTTCCAAAACAGCGAATATGCGCTGCTGGTCGGGGCACGGCCCCGCGGCCCCGGCATGGAGCGCAAGGACCTGCTCGAGGCCAACGCGAAAATATTCTCCGTGCAGGGCAAGGCGATCAACGAACACGCCGAGCGCAACATACGGGTGCTGGTTGTCGGCAACCCGGCGAATACGAACGCCCTGATCGCGAGCAGTAACGCGCCCGACATCGACCCCGGGCAGTTCACCGCGATGACCCGGCTGGATCACAACCGGGCGATCGCCCAGCTGGCCGCAAAAACGGGCAAGCACGTAACCGACATCCTGCGCATGACGATCTGGGGCAACCACTCGGCTACGCAGTATCCGGACATCTATCACGCCACCGTTGCCGGCGAACCGGCCAGGACGAAGACCGTGGCGACGGTGACATGGGA
>CALKYK010000253.1 GCA_938003715.1 uncultured Gammaproteobacteria bacterium | reverse complement strand
TCAGCACGATGTCGTTGATCGTCACGTACATCGCGTGGTCGGAGACCGGCGTCTTCACCTTGTAGGTCGAGCCGACCAGCATCTCCGGACGCTCGAGCTTTTCGTGCATGCGGATGACTTCGGCACCGCCGTCGGTCGCCTCGCGCGGGTAGTCCGGGCGCGGCGCGGCTTCCGCCGCATCATCATTCTGTTTCACCGCGTAGCCGACGATTTTCTTGTCGATTTTCATTCTGTTCCTTGCCTCCGCACCCGCAGCCGTCAGAACTTGCCGTAGTAGCCTTCTTTCAGGGCATCGAAAAGGTTTGCGGCGGTATGTACCTCGCCGTCGTACTCGATTTCCTCGTCGCCCTTGACGTCAACCGTGCTGCCGTCTTCGAGTTTGAATGTGTAAACCGTGTTCTTCAGGTCCTGCTCCTTGACCAGTACGCCCTGGAAGGCTTCCGGGTTGAAGCGGAACGTCGTGCAGCCCTTGAGCCCCTGCTCGTAGGCATACATGTAGATGTTCTTGAAATCCTCGTACGGATAATCCGTCGGCACGTTGGCCGTCTTCGATATCGACGAATCGATCCAGCGCTGCGCCGCTGCCTGTATGTCGACATGTTCCGTCGGCGTGATGTCTTCCGCCGTGATGAAGTAGTCGGGCAGCGAGTTTTCCTCGGTCAATTCGCCGTCGCTGCCGTTTGGCATCGCCTCGGCGTTGACCAGATCGCGATACGCCAGGAGCTCGAACGAGAACACGTCGACCTTTTCCTTCGACTTCTTGCCTTCGCGAATGACGTTTCGGAAGTAGTGATGCGCGAAGCTCGGCTCGATGCCGTTGGAGGCATTGTTGGCGAGCGACAGCGAGATCGTCCCGGTCGGCGCGATCGAGCTGTGGTGCGTGAAGCGCGCGCCGACCTTGGCCAGCTCCGCGACCAGGTCGGGCGCCTCGGTGGCGATGCGCTGCATGTAGCGGCTGTAGCGGCTGTGCAGGATGCGACCCGGCACCTTGTCGCCGACCTTGTAGCCGTCGGCCGCCATCTCCGGGCGCTTGGCGAGCATTTCCCGGGTGACCTCGAACTCTTCGTTCATGATCGGCGCCGGCCCCTTCTCGCGCGCGAGTGCCAGGCCCTCTTCCCAGCCGGCGAGCGCCAGTTGCTTCGCGACCTCTTCGGTGAAGCGCACCGACTCGGACGATCCGTATTTCATGCACAGCATCGTGATCGTCGAGCCGAGCCCGAGGAAACCCATGCCGTGGCGGCGCTTGCGCTGGATTTCGGTGCGCTGCAGCGGCAGCGGCAGGCCGTTGATCTCGACGACGTTGTCGAGCATGCGCGTGAACACCTTGACGACCTTGCGAAACTCTTCCCAGTCGAATCGCGCCTTGTCGGTGAACGGATCGACGACGAACTTGGTCAGGTTGATCGAGCCGAGCAGGCAGGAGCCGTACGGCTGCAGCGGCTGTTCACCGCAGGGGTTCGTCGCGCGGATGTTCTCGACGAACCAGTTGTTGTTCATTTCGTTGACCTTGTCGATCAGCACGAAGCCGGGCTCCGCGAAGTCGTAGGTCGAGGCCATGATCACGTCCCACACGCGCCGCGCCGGCAGGGTCTTGTAGATCTTGCAGCACACCAGGCCCTCGTCGTTGCGCACGTAGTTGGCCGGTTCCGGCCACTCGCGCCAGACGAACTGCGACTCGTCGCTGACATCCAGGTCGTCCTGCTCGACCTCTTTTTGCGTAACCGGGAAA
>CALKYK010000252.1 GCA_938003715.1 uncultured Gammaproteobacteria bacterium | reverse complement strand
AGTTCGCGACCAGCTGCGTCGGACCACCGACCAGTACCAGCGCGACTACGGCGCAGGCCACCGACACGACCGCAACGACAATCGTTTGCACGAAGTCGGATGCCACCACGCCCCAGGCGCCGGACAGGACGGACACAAACAGCACGGTCAGGCCGGTAGCGATGATCGTGACTCTGATGTCGGCGTCGAAGACCGCGCTGCTGAATACCCCAAGCGCATTCAGCCAGATGCCGGCATTCATCAGGCTGAAGACGATCAGCGCCCAGGAAAAGAACAGCTCATTGCCGTGTCCGAATCGTCGCCTGATGCCTTCGGTCGGCGTGTCAACACGCATCTGGCGAAAGCGATGCGCGAAATAGGCCCAGCCGCAAAAATAGGCGAACGTGTTGGCGAAAAAAACCAGGCTGACCGAAAAGCCGTCCGAGAATGCCTTGCCCGCCGCACCGGTAAACGTCCAGGCCGAGAACTGCGCCATGAAAGCTGTCGATCCGACCATCCACCACAGCATTCGGCCGCCACCGCGAAAGTAGTCGCTGGTGGAGTTCTTCGCCATGCGTTTGAAGGCAAAGCCGATTCCAACGACAAGCAGAAAGTAACCGCCGATGACCAGGTAGTCGTAGATCACCCGCTCTACTCTTGCTGCAGGTGGCGCACGTCGATCCAGCCGTCATTTTCACGAATCAGGTCGATCAGCTGCTGGTACAGGCTGCCTTCCCTGAAAGTCTGGTAGGGGGCGTATGGCTCGCCGCGGATGTCTTTGACGAACTCGCGCGCGAGGTACTGCCAGTTTCTTTGTGTGTCATCGGCGACATCGGGCAGGTCGGTCCTTATGTTCGGCGGCAGATCGACTTTTCGCCATTCCTTGAATTCGCCCCAGTGGTAGAGAGGCCCGCTCCCGTAGTGGCCCTTGATATAGATGGCGCCTTTACTGCCGTAAAAGACGATGTGATCGTCGTTGAAACGCGGGTGCAGGCCTGCGTGCCGAAACAGCACCGAGACCGGTTTTTCGGCGATGTCGCTGTGCAGTTGTGCCAGCACCGTGTACGACCACTCGACGTTACTCTGCCCCCATTCGAGCGACGGGTCGTCGAGATCATCGGGAATGAAATCACGTCTCGACTTGAAGTTGTGCACGCCGTCAACGATCGGCGCTTTCACCAGGTCGTCACGAACCTCGGCTTTCAGCGCGAGAATCTTTTCCCCGATGACCGAGGTGACGATCGACAGCTTGTGTGTAAAGTTATTATTCAGTCGACCACCGCCGTCTTCCCTGCGATGCGACCAGCCGAACGGAATGTCCCGCTCCAGGTTGAAGTGGGAAATGCACTCGACTTCCTGCGGCCGCCCAATCGCGCCATCTGCGACGAGCCGTCTGGCATGCATGACTTCAGGCATATATCGGTAGCTCGCGGCAAAGGCCGTTTTAACGCCTTCTGCCGTCGCAAGCTCGTAAGCTGCCTTTGCCGTGTCGCCGCTTTCCGTCAGCGGTTTGTCGCAGAAGACGTGACAACCTTGCGAGATCGCTTTCCTGATCGGTTCGAAGTGTGCGCCGCCCGGCGTAGCGATCGACACGATATCGGGCTTGCAGGCCACAAGCGCCGCGTCCCAGTCCGTGCCCGCATACGGGATCGCCATCCTGTCGGCGACGTCTGCGACAACGCTTTCCGTTCGACCAACCATTCCGGCGACTTCCACTGACGCGGCCCTGAAAGCTTCCGCATGCCCCTGGCCGGCATAGCCGCTGCCGTGGACGAGAACTTTCAGATTCCTGCCCATCGCTACCAGTTCCACAAGGTGCCGTCTTCGAGCCGGCAGACAGGCAGGTAGGACCGTTTGTACGGAAATCGCTTTGCTGCATCTTCGTCGAAATCGACGCCCAGGCCGGGCGCGTCGCCCACCATCGCCATGCCGGCTTCGATCCTGATGTCATTGCTGAATACCTGATTGATCTCGTCATTTCCGAGGCCGACGAACTCCTGGATACCGAAGTTCGGCGCCCAGAGGTCGAATTGCAGGTGGGCCGCCAGGCAGATCGGAGACAAATCCGGGGCGCCATGCGGCGCCATTTTGACGTTGAAGACGTCAGCGAAGTCGGCGATTCGCCTCAGCGCCGTGATTCCTCCGGCGTGAGTCGCCGCTACCCGCAAATAGTCGATCAGCTGGTCCTGAATGAGGTCCTTGCAGTCCCAGATCGTGTTGAAGGATTCGCCTATGGCCAGCGGCGTCGTCGTGTGTTGTCGAATGAGCCTGTAGCTGTCCTGGTTTTCTGCGATCGATGCATCCTCCAGGAAAAACAGGTCGAACGGTTCGAGCGATTTGCCGAGCTTCGCGGATTCGATGGGCGTCAGCCGGTTGTGCACATCGTGCAGCAGGTGTAGGTCATTCCCCAGCCGGTCGCGCGCCTGCTCGAAAAGGTCGACGATCATTTCGAAGTACCTTGACGACGACCACGTCTCCTCGGGGGGCAGCGGACGGTCGCTTTGCAACTCGTAATAGTCTTTCCTGTCGCCCAGCACGCCGTATGTAGACGCGAGACCCGGAACGGCCGATTGCAATCGGATCGCTTTGAAGCCCTGCTCG
>CALKYK010000251.1 GCA_938003715.1 uncultured Gammaproteobacteria bacterium | reverse complement strand
TGATGTTCATCGACAACATCTACCGCTACACGCTGGCCGGCACCGAGGTATCGGCGCTGCTCGGCCGCATGCCGTCGGCGGTCGGTTACCAGCCGACACTCGCCGAGGAAATGGGCGTGCTGCAGGAACGCATCGCGTCGACGAAGACCGGCTCGATCACGTCGTTCCAGGCGGTCTACGTTCCCGCCGACGACCTGACCGATCCGTCACCGGCGACGACGTTTGCTCACCTGGACGCGACGCTCGTACTGTCGCGCCAGATCGCCGAGCTCGGCATCTACCCCGCGGTGGACCCGCTCGACTCGACCAGCCGCATCCTCGACCCGCTCGTGATCGGCCAGGAGCACTACGACTGTGCGCGCGGCGTGCAGGCCGTGCTGCAGCGCTACAAGGAGCTGCAGGACATCATCGCGATCCTCGGCATGGACGAGCTGTCCGAAGACGACAAGCTGTCGGTCACCCGGGCACGCAAGATCCAGCGCTTCCTGTCGCAGCCGTTCTACGTGGCGGAAACGTTCACCGGCTCGCCCGGCAAGTACGTGGCGTTAGCGGAAACGATTCGCGGTTTCAACGGCATCGTCAACGGCGATTACGATGACCTGCCGGAACAGGCGTTCTACATGGTCGGCTCGATCGACGAAGCGGTCGAGAAAGCCAAGAAGATGCAATAGGCACCGGGACAGAGAGCCATGCCCACGATTCACGTCGACATCGTTTCCGCCGAAGGAGAAATTTACTCCGGCGACGCGAACATGGTGTTCGCACCCGCCCGGATGGGCGAGGTCGGCATCGCGCCGCGCCACGCGCCGCTCCTGACCGCGCTGAAGCCGGGCGAGGTCCGCGTCGAGGATACCGAGGGCAAGGAACACTTTTTCTACGTCACGGGCGGCATGCTGGAGATCCAGCCGCATCTCGTCACGGTGCTCGCCGACACGGCACTGCGCGGCGAGCAGCTCGACGAGGCCGCAGCTCTTGCGGCGCAGCAGGAAGCCGAGAAAGCGCTGGAAGGTGCATCCGGCGAAACCGACCTGGCGCAGGCCCAGGCGGAGCTGGCCGAGGCGCAGGCCCGCTACCGTGCGGCGCAGAAACTCAAGGGCAAGCGCTAGCCGCGCTCAGTCCCACCAGAAATACCAGTACGGTGATCTGATCAGGCTCGCTGCGAGCACGCTGATCGTCTCGCAGCCCTGTTCGACGATGTCGTAGCAGTACCAGTACTGTTCCCACGCCAGCGCCATTGCTTCTTCTTCCGTCTGCGGCGGCTGTGCCACCGTACACTCGATGACGTCGTGCGAAACGCCGACGGGTTCGGCACCGTATCGATCCGCCCAGTGGCGAAAGAAAGCGCAGTGAACCTCGGGCATCGGGCAATCGTTCCAGCCGCCGTAGCCGAGTACGGCCGGAAGCTTCCACGGCGCATCGACCTCGGCCAGCCCTATCGTGCAGACCGGCCGCACCTGGCGTGACAGCACGTCGCGGTGCAGCGAGATCTCGCCTTTCGGCACTCGCTCGCCGGGCCATTCGCCCTGGAGGTCCGGGTCCTCGCCGAATTCGGCAGCCTCCGCCTCGATATCGGCTTTCCGCGATGCAATCCACGCGCCGACGTCGACGTCGGAAGCGCCGGCGAGGATAGCGTCGGCACCGCGGTCGACGAATTCTGCGTTCTCGGCGAGCATGGAGACCTCTTCCCGATCGCCTATCAGGAACGGGTATTCCCCGCTCGACGGGTACGCTTTCCGAAGCGACATCAGCTCGTCGATCGCCGCTTCCCCCGGTACTTCGATAGTGCGAAAGGACGTCATGGAGTCACTCCGGAAATTGCATTACAGTCGAAACGCATCGACATGGAATCGCTCATTGGCCTGAAAATGCATAATCGCTTCGCAAACGATTGTAGATTGCTCACCCGCAGGATTTGCTCCGCGACAAGCCGGTCAAGG
>CALKYK010000250.1 GCA_938003715.1 uncultured Gammaproteobacteria bacterium | reverse complement strand
GGCGAGGACGGCATGGAGCGCTGGGTCGGCTTCCACAACTTCTTCGTCATCACGCGTTACAACCGCTCCGTGATGTACGCGCTGGCGGTGTACCAGCTGGGGCAGGAGATCGCGCTTGAACTGGCCCGCGGTGAAACCTGACCGCGCCCGTCTCGCCGCGCACCTGGCTGCGCTCACACTCCTCTCCGCCTGCGGCTCGCAGGTCGCATTCACTCCCGGCGACGGGCCACCGGGCGGCCGCACGAGCGGCGGGCGCGCGCTGCCGCCGGATGCCGTCCCGCGCGACGAGCCGCGTAGCCGCTACGGCAACGGGCCCTACTACCGCGTCAACGGCAGCACCTACCGCGTGCTGGAAACCAGCTACGGCTACCGGGAACGCGGCGTCGCGTCCTGGTACGGGCGCAAATTTCACGGTCGCCCGACCTCGAGCCAGGAACGATACGACATGTACGAGATGACCGCGGCGCACAAGACACTGCCGCTGCCGACGTACGTGCGCGTGCGCAACCTGAAGAACAATCGCACCGTCGTCGTGCGGGTGAACGATCGCGGTCCGTTCATCGACAACCGGCTCATCGACCTGTCCTACGCTGCTGCAGTCAAACTCGATCTGATTCGTGACGGTACCGGGCTCGTAGAGGTCACCGCGATCAGTTTCGACGAGCCGCCCGAAGTCGACGAACCCATCCTTGCCGAAACCGCCGAGGACGCTTCTGCCGGACAGGAACCCGGTGCAACGATCTTTGTCCAAGTGGGTGCGTTCGGCGAAGCGGAGAACGCGCGCCGGCGCTACGCGGAGCTCAGGCAAGGGGGTATTTCGCAGGCGTTCGTCATGGAAGACATGAGCGCGTCGCCGACGCTGTACCGCGTAAGAATCGGCCCGATAGCCGACGTGGTTCAATATGATTCCATCGTCGAAGAACTACAACGTCTGGGGATTACCGACACGCACCTGGTTACGGAGTAGCCAGCTCCGCCGGCGCGTGGCCGCGCTGCTCGCGGCGTTCGGCGTCGCGCAGCCGCTCTTTGCCGCGGACGAGCGTCCGTGGTATCGCTACGAGAACGACTTCTTCATCGCCTACAGCAACGCCAGCAACTGGAAGGCGCGCAAGATACTCGAGGACCTGGAATATTTTCGCGGCGCTGCGCTGCGCGTGCCCGGCATCGAGCTGCCGGTGGATACGGAGAAAACGCTGGTCCTGATTCCGGCGACGCAGGAAGAGTTCGCGGTGCTCGCGGAAAACGAGAACTCGGTCGGCTTTGCACAGCCGCTGGAGGGCCGCACCGTCATCGTGTTCCCTGCCTCCGGGCGCACGATGAAGTCCAAATACATCCTGCACCACGAGTACGCGCACGCGCTCGCCCACGTCGCGCCCGGGCTGTACCCGCAGTGGTACATCGAGGGCTTCGCGGAAATCGCGTCGTCGGCCGTCGTGCACAAGCGCCGCCGGTCGATCTTCATCGGCCTGAACGAAGGCCGCTACCAGGACGCCAGCGAACCGAAGATCGACTGGGACGAGCTCATCAACGACGCGTTCGACGCGCACGACTTCGACGACGTCGAGCTGACGGCGAGCGCCTACGCGCAGTACTGGCTGCTCGCCCACTACCTGACGATGAGCGGCTCGACGGACAACATCTCGCGCCTGGAACAGTATTTCGCCCAGGTCGAGAATGGCACCCCGTCGGCCGACGCGTTCCAGGCCTCGTTCGGCGTCACGCCGACCGAGCTCTGGGAGCTCGAACTCAAGCCCTACCTGCGGCGCATCCCGGAATACCGGCACCCGTTTTCCCGCGACGTACTCGACACGAGCTTCGACCGCGAACCTGCGCACCCGGACGAAGTCGAGTCACTGTTGACGTTCTTCACTCACAAGGCGGAAATGGTTCGCGGCAGCGAGCGGCCGCTCCGACCGCTCGCGTCGTTGCCGGGCGTCTGGGATCACCTGCGCATGGACGATCAGTGCACGGAAACGCTGACGTTCCGCCTCAGCGACGGCGGCGACGTGCTGGTCATGGAGGACTTCTATTCAGGCAGCAACGGAAAAAGCGTGCCGGGCGTGTTCCGCATCGGCCACAACTACGGACGTGAATTCATACTCCACAACGTAACCGGCGAACAGTTCCCGGACGTGACGCTGACGCCGAACTATCAGCTCTCGGTGCGCAGCGATCGGGTCCTGTGTTTCGACGAGGTGCCGGCTACCGAGCTTTGCGCGCGCGTCCTGCAACGTTGCGGCAACTGACCGCCCAGTACATGAGGCTTTCGAGGCCGCGCTTGACACCGAATCGCGCCGCATGAGGCTTTTTTCAACACGCCGCTAGTCGACCGCGGTCTGTGACTGCTCGCGCAGGTACTGTGCGAGATAGTAGAACGACGCAATGCCTTTCCCGGTGCTGCCGGATCCTTTCCAGCCGCCGAACGGCTGGTAGCCGGGCCAGGCGCCGGTCGTCGCACCCTGCGGCCGGTTGGCATAGGTCACGCCGGCCTCGACGTTGTCGAAGAACCACTGCGTCTCTTCCCGGTTGCCGAAAAACCCCGCCGTCAGGCCGAAGCTCGATCCGTTCGTCAGCGCCATCGCCGTTTCCTTGTCGGCGACCCGGGCCAGCATCGCGATCGGCAGGAACATCTCTTCGGCCCACAGCTTGTGATCGAGCGGCGCCTCGGCCAGCGTGGGTGCGCAGAAATAGCCTTTCGCCAGATCGCCGTCGGTCAGCTGCCGCCCGCCGGACAGGATCGTCGCCCCGCCGTCGCGCAGCGATTCGACGCAGCTCGCGTAGCGATCGTAGGCCTCGGCGTTGATGACGGTACCGAGGTAGTTTTCGACCCGCAACGGGTCGCCCACCGTGATCGCGTCGACCATCGGCGTGAGTTTCCCGATCAGTTCGTCAGCGACCGACGAGTCGACGTAGATGCGTGACAGCGCCGAGCACTTCTGCCCGGAAAGGCCATAGGCCGAGCGCAGGATACCGAGCGCCGCGCGTTCGAGGTCGGCGTTGGCGGTCACGATGCACGCGTTCTTGCCACCCATTTCCGTGATGCAGGGGCGCGGGAACGGCCCGGCCGCCATCTTCCGCGAGATCTGCATGCCGACCGCGTGCGATCCGGTGAAGGTGAGGCCGGCGATGTCGGGATGGTCGACGAGCAGCGGCCCGGCACTGTCGTCCGGATCGGCGAGGTAGTTGAACACGCCTTTCGGCAAACCCGCATCGTGCAGGCAGTCCGCCAGCAGGCGCACCGACCACGGTGTATCCGGCGCGCCCTTCAGCACCACGGTATTGCCGGTGACCAGCGCCGCGGCGGTCGGACCGCCGGCCAGCGCGACGGGAAAATTGAACGGCGAAATGACGGCCCACGCACCGTAGGGCTTCATGACCGAGCGATTGCGGCTCTTGAAATCGCGCAGCGGCTCGTCCGGCAGGGCGTGCACGAATCCCTGCTGGCGTTCGAAATCGTCGCAGTAGCCGTTGAAGAAATCGGCCGTTTCCTGAACCTCCCCGATCGCCTCCATGCGGTTCTTCCCGACTTCCAGCGCGACAGCCGCGCTGATGTCGTAGACCCGTTCCTCGATCAGCGCCGCTACCCGGCGCAGTAACCGGTTCCGCTCCTCGACGGGCGTTGCGCGCCAGGCCGGATAGGCTTCTTTCGCAGCCCGGACCGCTCGATCGACGTGCGCTGCGGTCGCGGCGGGCATCCGAGCGAGCACGACCTCGGTGTCGACCGGGCTTTTGCCCTCGTACAGCGAATCGTCGCCGATCTCCTCGCCGTCAATGTAGTGGCCGCGGGTCTGTCCCAGGCGGCCCCTGACGGCATCCGCCGCGACGTCGAAACGCTCGTGCAGCTCCGCGGGCGGATCGAACATCGTTGCGTAGGTGAGTCTGAATGCCATGCGCTCTGACCGGTAACGAAAGCGGGCATTTTATACCAGCCCCGGCGGACACCCTTGCCCTCGCCGACGGCCGTCGCATTTGTGCCCGCAGGCGCTACAATACGCGACTTTGCGCTGTCGCCCCGAAGCTTGCCGATGCTCCCGAACCGATACCTGACGCTGATACTCCTCGCCACTTCGTGCCTCGTCCTGGCCGTGCAGGCCTTCGCCCAGGCGATGCCGATTCCGAAACCGCCGATCATCGGCGCACGCAGCTACCTGATGATCGACGGTGCGACCGGCGCCGAGCTGGCGTCGCTGAACCCGGACGAGCGCCTGGCGCCGGCGAGCCTTACCAAGCTGATGACGGCGTACGCGATTTTTCGCGCGCTCGACGAGGGCCGCATCGCGCTCGATGACCGGGTCACGGTCAGCGAAAAGGCGTGGCGCACGCCGGGGTCGCGCATGTTCATCGAGGTGGGCAGCCAGGTCTCGGTCGAGGAACTCCTGCTCGGCATGATCGTGCAGTCGGGAAATGATGCGAGCGTCGCGCTCGCCGAGCACACGGCGGGATCAGAGACGGTATTCGCCGAAATTATGAACCAGTACGCGGCGCAGCTCGGCATGAGCGCGAGCAGCTTCCGCAATGCCACCGGCCTGCCCGACGACGACCATTACTCGACTGCGCGCGACATGGCGACGCTGGCGCGGGCCATCATCACGGGCTTTCCGCAGTATTACGAGTGGTATTCCGTGCGTTCGTACGAGTACAACGACATCGACCAGCAGA
>CALKYK010000249.1 GCA_938003715.1 uncultured Gammaproteobacteria bacterium | reverse complement strand
ACGGCCTGATCCGCGACCAGGACGGGCAGAAGATGTCGAAGTCGAAGGGCAACGTGCTCGACCCGCTCGACCTGATCGACGGCGTCGATCTCGACACGCTGCTCGAAAAGCGCACGACCGGCCTGATGCAGCCGCACCTGAAACCGCGCATCGAGGAAGCGACGCGACGCCAGTTTCCGCAGGGCATCGAAGACTACGGCGCGGATGCGCTGCGTTTCACGTTTGCGTCGCTCGCGACGACCGGACGCGACATCCGCTTCGACCTCGGCCGCATTGAAGGCTACAAGAATTTCTGCAACAAGCTGTGGAACGCGTCGCGCTACGTCTTGATGAACACGGAAGCGCTGGACGACGGTCCGGCGCAATATTCAATGGCAGATCGATGGATCCGTTCGCGGCTGCACGTCACGGTCGGAGCGATGCACGACGCGTTCGCGAATTACCGGCTCGACCTGGCATCGCAGGCGGTCTACGACTTCACCTGGCACGAATTCTGCGACTGGTACCTTGAGCTTTCGAAGCCCGTGCTGCAGGCAGACGACGCCTCGGACGACGAGAAGCGAGGCACACGGCGCACGCTGGTCGAGGTGCTCGAAACGATATTGCGACTGCTGCACCCGATCATGCCGTTCGTGACGGACGAAATCTGGGCCGAGGTCGCGCCGCGTGCCGGCATCGACGGTGAGACGGTCATGCTGCGCCCGTTTCCAGAGGTCGGGGACAATCGCAACGATCCCGAGGCCGAGGCGGAACTCGACTGGCTGAAGGCATTCATCCTGGGAATTCGCCAGATCCGTGGCGAAATGGACATTTCGCCGGGCAAGCCGCTGCCGGTACTGTTGCAGGGTTCGACCGCGGAAGACGTCGAGCGCGCGGAACGGCATGCACGACTCCTCGAGCGCGTCGGCCGGGTCGAATCGGTGCGCGCGCTCGCAGACGACGAGGCGGCGCCGCGTTCGGCGATGGCGCTGCACGGCAGCATGCGGCTGCTGGTGCCGATGGAGGGCCTGATCGACGTAGGTGCGGAAATCGCCCGGCTGGAGAAGCAGCGCGGGCGCGTCGACGCGGATCTCGAACGCAGCCTGACGAAGCTCGGCAACGACAAATTCGTGAACAACGCCCCGGCCGCCGTGGTCACACAGGAGAAGGACCGCGTCGCCGGCTTCAGGCAACAGCTCGAGCAGATCGACGAACAGCTTGCGCGCCTGCGCTGATCCGGCAATTCGAGTCCGAATTCAATGCGTTGTCGGGCCTTATTCATGTTAATTTGAGGCATGGTTCACAATCCGGATGGGCGCCTGTCGCAAAGCCCGAAGCGATTGGCGAGTATTGCCGGAGTCCCTGCCACGAGAGTGTGACGCATGCAGCGTGGAACGCTGGAAAAACTGCCGATCGGCGGTGACGAACAAAAGGCCGCCATCGACGCCGCCCGCCGCGCCCTGGGCAGCATCGTGCTCGGCAAGGACGCGGAGATTTCACTGGCGCTGGCCTGCCTGCTCGCACGCGGCCACCTGCTGATCGAGGACCTGCCCGGGCTGGGCAAGACGATTCTCGCGCAGTCGCTGGCGCGGGTCCTCGGCCTGAGCTACCAGCGCATCCAGTTCACCAGCGACCTCTTGCCCGCGGACATCGTCGGCGTGTCGATCTTCAAGCAACAGGCCGGCCAGTTCGAATTCCAGCCGGGTCCCATATTCGCCCAGCTCGTGCTGGCCGACGAAGTCAACCGTGCGACGCCGAAGGCGCAGAGCGCACTGCTCGAGGCGATGGAGGAGCGACAGGTCTCGGTCGACGGCCAGACGCACGCGCTGCCGAGCCCGTACTTCGTCGTTGCGACACAGAATCCGTCCGACCAGATCGGCACGTTTCCGCTGCCTGAGTCGCAGCTGGATCGCTTCCTGATGCGACTCGAACTGGGCTACCCCAACGAGGAGAACGAACGCGCGCTGCTCACCGGCGCGGACCGTCGCGAACTGCTGGTCGAAATCGAGCCCACGCTCAGCCCGGAAATGCTCGAGAGTCTTCAGGTCTCGGCCGCGGCCGTACACCTGTCCGAACCGCTGGTCGACTACATCCAGGCGCTGGTCCGCTTCACGCGCGAGTCGCCGGACATCGAAACCGGCCTGTCGCCGCGCGGCTCGCTCGCGCTCGTCGCCGCCGCCCGAGCACACGCGTTCATCGAGCATCACTCCGGTGTTTTCCCGGACGACGTGCAGGCGGTATTCGGCTCCGTTGCCGGGCATCGACTGAAGCCCGCCAGTAACTCCGTGTACCGTACGCCGGCCGAACTGAGCCGTCATGTTCTCGACAACGTGGCCATTCCCTAGGCGAGCGGCAGGCATTACGCGCATTGCGGCTACGCGCGCCGGTAGTGCGGCGTGAAGACTGCCTTCATCGATACCGCAAGCCGACGCCTGGCGTTCGTGCCGCTGCGTCGCGCTGCCCGCGCGCGCATACGGCGCTGGGCCAGGAAGAGGCAGGGTTCGGACCCGTTCGTGACCCGCCTGCACTCGAGACGCATCTACATCCTGCCGACCGCGGTCGGGGTCGTGTTCGCGGTCATGGTGTTCACGATGCTGCTCGGCTCGATGAACTACAACAACAACCTGTCCTTCGTGCTGACCTTCCTGCTGACCGGGCTCGGCTTCGTCGCGATGCACCAGTGCCAGCGCAACCTCGTCGGGCTGGAGATTTCCTTCGCCGGCGTCGATCCGGTATTCGCGGGCCAGGCGGCGGAGTTTCGCATCGCGATCACGAATCATTCGCGCAGCCCGCGTCCGCACATGCAGATCTACTGTGAGGGACAGTCGAGCGATATCTACGACCTCGCGCCCGGCGAAAGCCGCGTCTTTCACCTCGAGCTGCCGACGGAGCGTCGCGGCCTGCTGCGCCTGGAGCGCTTCGGCGTGCGGTCGCAGTTTCCGTTCGAGCTGTTCCGCGCGTGGGCCTGGCTGCACATGGACCTCGCTGCCCTCGTGTACCCGAAACCCGCCGCCGTGGCACCCAAGCCGCCGCCGACGCAGTCGGCACACGGCCACCGCCAGCACGATGCGCGCGGCGAAGAGGATTTCGCCGGCCTGCGCAAGTTCCACAGCGGCGATTCGCCTCGACACGTTGCGTGGAAAGCCTATGCGCGCAGCGGAGACATGCTGTCGAAACAGTTCTCGGGCGCCGATACCAGCAGCCAGTGGTTCGACTACGATCACGTGACGGCCGCCGACGTCGAGGAGCGCCTGGCGATACTCGCCCGCTGGGTCGTCGATGCGGATCGCACCCAGCAGGATTACGGCCTGCGCCTGCCCGGCGAGGAGTTCAGTCCGGCCCACGGTGAGAACCACCGCCATCGCTGCCTCGAGGCGCTGGCGTTCTTCGACCCGACGTCGGTACATGTCGCCCGGCACGAGGCTGCCGCATGAGCAAGCGCATCGGCACCGACGGGTCCCTGCTCGCGAGCCTGCCGTGGACGCTCGGCGCCCTGGCGTTCTCGATCCTGCCGCACGTACAGTTCCTGCCGGTCTGGGTCACCGTGATCTTCATCGGCTGCTCTGCGTGGCGCCTGCAGGTCGAGCGACGCCGCTGGCGCCTGCCGCCCGCCTGGCTGCGCATCGTGGTGTCGCTCCTGTGCTTTAGCGGCGTGCTGGCGTCCTACGAATCGGTGTCGGGCGTCGGTCCCGGCTCGGCCCTGCTCGCCGTGATGGCGGCGCTCAAGATGATGGAGACGAAGCGTCGCCGCGACCAGTTCGTCCTGTTGTTCATATCGATCTTCCTGATCATGTCCTCGCTGCTGCGCGAGCAGTACCTGTGGTCGCTGCCGTACCTGGTTGCCGGCGTGCTGTTCACGATGACCGCGTGGCTCCGCATGTCGAACGCGCGCCCGGTCCCGCTGACGCAGAGCGTGCGCACCAGCGCACGCCTGGTACTCTATGCGGCGCCGCTGACGATCGCGATGTGGATATTCTTCCCGCGCATCGCAACGCCGTTCTGGGCGGTGCCGATCGATACCAGTTCGGCGACTTCCGGTCTGAGCGACAGGATGAGCCCTGGCGACATCAGCTCGCTGTCGCTGTCCGACGCGGTCGCGTTCCGCGTCAAGTTCGACGACGTCGTGCCGCCGCCTGAACAGCGCTACTGGCGCGGACTGGTGCTGCATCGCTTCAACGGTCGCACATGGAGCGGCAATGACCCCGAGATGGGTGCTCGCGCCCGCCGCGACGTCGAGTAAGAGGGCGAACCGGTCAGCTCCCAGGTCACGATGGAACCGACGCGCCAGCAATGGGTATTTGCGCTCGACATACCCTACGACTGGGATCTCGAACGTACGTTTATGGCCTCGCAGCACCAGCTCGCCCGGATCCAGCCGATCGACCAGCGCATTACCTACCGGGCGATATCGCACCCCGAGTTTCGCCTGAACAACGAGCTGACGCAGTTCGCCAGGGACTACTACACGCGACTGCCGGGAACGGCAAATCGACGCACCGCCGAGCTGGCACGTCAGATGCGAGATGCGGCCGGCTCCAGCGAGGTGTTCATCAACAACGTGCTGCGCATGTTCAACCGCGAGAATTTCTTTTATACGCTGGAGCCGCCGCCGCTGGGCTCGAACCCGGTCGATGCATTCCTGTTCGATACCCGGCGCGGCTTCTGTGAACACTACGCGTCGGCGTTCGCCGTCATGATGCGATCCGTCGGCATCCCTTCGCGCATCGTCCTCGGCTACCAGGGCGGCGAGGTCAACCCGATGGGCAACTACCTCATCGTGCGCCAGGCGGATGCGCACGCCTGGACCGAGGTCTGGCTGCCGCGCCGCGGCTGGTACCGGATCGATCCGACCGCGGCGGTGGCGCCCGAGCGCATCGAGGCCGGCCGCCTGGGCGCGATGCTCGACGGCGTCGGTGCTTCATGGGGTATGAACACGCCGTCACAGCTCCTGTACCAGATCACGCTGACCTGGGACGCGCTCAACGCCAAGTGGAACGAGTGGATTCTCGCCTACGGCCCGGACAACCAGGGGCGGTTCATGGAATGGCTGGGCATGGACGACCCGGACTGGCAGAAGATGATGCTGACGCTGATCGCCGTCCTCGCGGTGCTGATCGCGATCGTCAGCGCACTCCTGATTCGACGCTACCGGCCGCCCCGTCCCGACGAGGCCGCCATCCTGTACCGCCGATTCACCCGCGCCGCGGGCATCGAACCCGAACGCGGCGAGACGCCGCTGGCCTATGCCGGCCGGCTCGCGACATCGCGTGCCGAAATTGCGGAAGCGGCGAACGGCATCACGTCGCTCTATCTCGACGCGCGCTACGGCCCGGACCGGACGGTCCGGCTCACGCGGCTGAAATCCGCCGTCGACGATTTCCGCAAGTCAGCCTGATCCGAATCTCAGGCAGGCTCTTCGGTCGGCTTGACCCTGCCGAGCAGCAGCGCACCCAGGACGAACATCGGCAATACCGCGACGAGGATGTATTTCGGTTCGTCGGAAACGTACGCGACGATGCCGATCAGGACCGGCCCGAGT
>CALKYK010000248.1 GCA_938003715.1 uncultured Gammaproteobacteria bacterium | reverse complement strand
ATATGGCGGCTTCCGAGGCCGCGTCCATGGCGGCCGTTGGCTCGTCGAGAATCAGGATGTCCGCATCGCGGCGCATAAAGGCGCGCGACAGCGCGATCTTCTGCCACTGGCCGCCCGACAGCTCGCGGCCACCTTTGAACCAGCGACCGAGCTGGGTGCGATAGCCCTCCGGCATCGTTTCGATGAAGGGTTTTGCCATGCCGGTGTCCGCCGCCTGTTCCCAGCGCTGTTCGTCTTCGATGTAGCGGACGTCGCCCGCACCGATGTTTTCCCCGACGGTAAACTGGTAGCGGCCGAAGTCCTGGAAGATGACGCCAATGCGCCGGTGCAGCGCCGCGGCGTCCCAGTCCTCGAGGTTCACGCCGTCGAGCAGGATCTCGCCTTCGGTCGGCGTATACAGTCGGGTCAAAAGCTTGATCAGCGTGGTCTTGCCGGATCCGTTCTCGCCGACCAGCGCGAGGCTCCGGCCTGGACGGATCGCGAGGTCGATGCCGCTGAGCGCAAACGTCTCGCTACCCGGGTAACGGAACGATACGTTGCGGAACTCGAGCCCACGTTCCGGCGCCGGCCCGACCGAACGATCGCCGCGTTCCGGCGGCACCGGGTACGCAAGGTATTCGTACAGGTTCGAGAGGTACAGGTTGTCCTCGTACATGCCGCTGATCGAAGACAGGCTCGCAGCGACGGCGGTCTGTCCCTGGCGAAACAGCATCAGGTACATCGTCATCGCGCCGAGCGTGATCTCGCCACCGATTGTCGCCAGCACGATCCAGACGTACGCGCCGTAAAACGCGATCGTGGAAATCAGACCGAGCGCGAAACCCCAGCTGTCGCGCCGCAGGGTCAGGCGGCGGTCTTCACCGAACAGCTTGTCGAAAATGCTCCGATAGCGTTCAAGAAAGCGCGGACCCAGGCCGAAGAGCTTGACCTCCTTGACGCCGTCCTCGCGCGCAATGAGCATTTCGAGGTAGGTCTGCATGCGGCTTTCGGGCGAGCGCCAGCGGAACAGGCGGAACGCGTCGCCGGAGAATTTCGCCTCGGCGAAAAATGACGGCAGGCCGGCGAGTATCAGGATGATGACCGCCCACGGCGAGAAGCCGAACAGGAGCACCGCGTAGCTGACCAGCGAAATGCCGTTCTGCGCCAGGCCGAACGTGCGCTTGACGAGCGACAGCGGCCGGCTCGACGCTTCGCGCCGCGCACGCGTCAGCTTGTCGTAAAACTCCGAGTCCTCGAAGCTCGGCAGCGGCAGGGTCAGCGCTTTCTCCAGGATCATCACGTTGACGCGGTGGCCGAGCTGGGCCCTGAGCAGGGATTCGCAGGCCGACAGCCCGCGCTGGCAGGCCGCAAGCGCCGCGACGATCGCCGCTTCGAGCACGACGTACGACAGGACCCTGCGCGTATCCGGCGTCTCGGCATTGATCGCTGCCACGACGCCATCGACGATCAGCTGCCCCACCCAGGCGATGGCCGCGGGCAATACGCCGGCGATCACCGTCAGCACGGCCAGGATGAACATCAGCGGGCGACTCGTGGTCCAAACGAGTTCGACGGCACGGCGGCTGTAGCGGAATACGCCGAAAAAACGCGTTTTCAGCCCGGCGGCATCGCCCTCTGCATCGATTAGCAAATAGAATGTCCCTTATGTCGAGAATCGCCCGCCGCTGCATCGTTTTGATGTGCCTGCTCGTGCCGTGGCCGGTGCAAGGGCACGGCAGCGTGACGCCGGAGGACGACCTGTGCCTGATCAAGATCGGTTATTTGCGCGCGCACTTCAAGATTTATCAGCCGGCGCTCAGAGGCCATGACGATTTCTGCGAAGACGTGCCGCAAGAAGGCGATGCCGTTTTCATCATGGAATACGAGCATCCCGGCCTCGCCGAGGCGGCCATCGATTTCCGCATCATTCGCAATACGACCGGTCGCGGCATCTTTACGTCGCTCGAGGACGTAATGCGCATTGGCGACCTCGAACCGGTGACCGTGTTTCACCATCCGGCCGCGGTGCAGGCCGACGTCTTCATGGTGCAGCATCGCTTCGACGACGAAGGCGAGTTCGTCGGCATCGTCAACGCCGAACTACCGGACAACGGCCGCGTGTACACGGCGGTGTTTCCGTTCGAGGTCGGCTTCACCGGTTTCGGTTACTGGCCGCTGATCGCGATCGTCGCGATCGCACTGCAGCTCAACTACCTGTGGATGAACGGCTGGTTCGAGCGCCTGCGCCGGCGACGCCTGCGAAATCGGCTCCAGGTCATCCCGGGCAACCCGCGTGGCTGAGCTTTTTCGACGGCGATTCCTGGCCTGCGTGACCGCCGCGACGATTGCGCTCGGCGGCCAGCCCGCATACGGCGGTGACGATGCCGCAGCCGTCGAGTCGCGCGGCGGCCTGTACACGCTGCGCTGGTCGAGCGAACTCCGGCCGCTGACCATCA
>CALKYK010000247.1 GCA_938003715.1 uncultured Gammaproteobacteria bacterium | reverse complement strand
CGCTCGGCCGTTTTGCGGCCGGCATGGTCCTGCGTCGTTTCGACTGGCTGCGGGTGCTGGTTGCAGGGCTCGTGCTCGCAGGTGCGCTTGTGCTCGTGGCGCTGCCACTCGCGCCAGACAGCGGCGGGCCGCTGATCGCGACCTGGGGCGCCGCACCTTTGGCGGCGTTCGTGTTTCCGATGATCGGTTTCCTGATCGCGCCGGTATACCCGGCGATCAATTCCGTGATCCTCTCCGCGCTGCCGAAACACCAGCACGGTGCCATGGCCGGTTTGATCGTCGTATTCTCGGCGCTCGGCGGCACGACGGGGTCGATCATTACCGGCACGCTGTTCGAACTCTTCGGCGGGAGAACGGCGTTTTACTTCTCGCTGGCGCCGATCGTTGTCATCATCGTGACGCTGGTGTTATTCAAACGCCTGAGTGACTCGGACGCGGCGACACGGGCACAGGCATGAGCGCCAGGGAAACGCCGGACTCTATCTACGCCGAGCTTTTCGAGGCGGTGCAATCGACGCACCTGCTAGGTGATTCCAAAACTTTCGTCGATGCCGTTGCGAAGAGAAAGCCCCGGGAAATCCTGGAGGCGTATCGCAGCGAGCGCGCCGTAGATGAATTCGACCTGTGCCGCTTCGTCAGGAAAAATTTCGAATTGCCAGAGAACGTGACGGGCGCGACCTCCGACGCGAAAGGGCAGGCGATCGAAGCGCGTATCGACCAGCTCTGGGACCTGTTGACGCGCAGCCCCGACGAGGCCGTTGAGCATTCGTCGCTGATCCCGTTGCCGAATCGCTACGTCGTTCCAGGCGGGCGTTTTCGGGAGGTGTATTACTGGGACAGCTACTTCACGATGCTGGGCCTGGCCGATGCAGGCCGAATCGACCTGATTCGCGACATGGTCGAGAACTTCGCCTACCTGATAGACGAGATCGGCTTCATTCCGAACGGCAACCGGACCTATTACTGCACGCGCTCGCAGCCGCCGTTCTTTGCGCTGATGGTCGACCTGCTCGCGGAGGTGAGCGAGGACGAATCGGTGTATCCGAGGTTCCTGCCGCAGCTCGAGGCGGAGTACCGGTTCTGGATGGCCGGCGCGGAGCAGCTCGGGGAGAACCGGCAGGCGCATCGGCGCGTCGTCAGGAGCCCGGGCGGCCTTTTGAATCGCTACTGGGACGACGCCGCGACGCCGCGCCAGGAAAGCTTTGCAGAGGACACCGAGCTCGCGGCGAACGGCGTGCGTGATGCGACGGGGCTCTATCGCGACATTCGCGCCGGCGCGGAGTCCGGATGGGACTACAGCTCGCGCTGGTTCGACGACGAACGCTCGATGCGTTCGATTCGCACCACCCAGGTCGTGCCGGTCGATTTGAACGCGTTGATGTACAACCTGGAAGCGACGCTTGCACGCATATGCACGAAGCACGGCAGCGCGAACCAGGCAAGGACCTACGAATCGCACGCGCGCAATCGACGCAGGCTTCTGCAAATGCTTTTCTTCGACGACGAGAGCGGCATGTTCATGGACCTGCTGCTGCCCGACTTCGCGACTACCGGCACGCTGTCACTGGCAGCGGCCTATCCGCTGTATTTCGGCATCGCGACCGACGACCAGGCTGCTCGCGTCGCGCAATGCATTCACCGGGACTTCCTCAAGGCGGGCGGCTGGGTGACGACGAACAACGACTCCGGTCAGCAGTGGGACAGCCCGAACGGCTGGGCACCGCTGCAGTGGATCACCTACGTCGGACTCGATCGCTACGGTTACACTGACGAAGCGCGCGAGGGTGCGAAGCGCTGGGTCGACGACAACCTTGCGATCTACGAAAAACACGGCCGCCTGCTCGAGAAATACAACGTCATCTCGAGCGGGCTCGCCGGCACCGGCGGCGAGTACGAAGTCCAGGACGGCTTCGGCTGGACGAACGCGGTGCTGCAGAGGCTCCTGAAAGAAGTCGGCTGATGCGGACCGGATCGGCGGCCGGACCGCCGGTCAACCTGCCCGGCTTGCAAACGCCGCAACCAGCTCTTCTGCTTTTTCTTCCCTGAGGCCCGCACACAGGCGGATGCGCTCCAGAGCCTGCGCCAGCTCGCGCTCGTAGCCGGGCAGTTTCGCCGCATGCGATTCGACGAACGCGCCCCATTCCTCGGCCATGTCCGCGCTGCAATACCAGCTGCCGAGGCCGGGCACGACGCGCGAGCGGAAAAATTCGGGCATCAGTCCGGTTACTTCGTCGTAGTTTGCGGCCAGCCAGCGATAGGTTCCATCGCGGGTCGCTTCGCGGGCCATCTGCCGAAACAGGATGCCGACGAGCTCGACGCCGCGGAACTTGCCTTCTAGCACCGCCGACTGCAGTTTCGCGACCAGTGCCGGGTCCTCGGCCCGCGCCAGGGCGCGGATAGCGGCATTGCGAAACGCCGGGTCTTCGGCCGCCGACGCCTGCGCAAGCAGACGGTCGAAGAACGGCACGCCCAGGTCCTGCACGCCGACTGACAGGATCGTTTCCAGTTCGTTGACCGGCGCCGCGGACGGGTCCGGCGGTCCGTCGAGACCGACGCGCGCTGCGGCCTGTCGCGCCATCGGCGCGCGCAGCTCCTGGTCCTTGGCGGCGATGACGAGAAACCGCGTTAGGCGTTGCCGCAGGAGCTGCGTGCCGGGATCGGAATCGGCGGGCAGCGCTCTGTAGCGCGGCTTTGCAATGCGGCGCAGCGCCGCTTCGACGGTCGGCAGGTCGCTGTCACTGATGATTTGTGTAACGTTTTCGAGGTGCTCCGTTGCGGCATCCGCAACGTCCCAGGCATCGTGAGCCACCAGCGCCGCCATGCCGGCGACGAACTGCTCCGCTTCAACGCGGCCGGCGCCGAAGGCGGCGCCGAGGCTGTCGGCCAGGACGAGCGCTTCGGCGGCCGGCAATGCCTGCGCGGTATCGAGCAGCGACG